>JAGWBA010000002.1 GCA_021296215.1 Flavobacteriales bacterium | reverse complement strand
ATGTGAATGGAGGTGGAAGAAAGAGCCTAAGGAAATGGAAAAAGAACTTTGGAACATGGTCGTGAAATTTAATCCTTCCTGTTAAAGAGGGGGATTCAATTTCAAGACCTATATCTAATCGTTAGTAAATAATCTTCTGGTCTTAAACCCTCAAAATTAAGAATTAAGAACTCAGAACTACTTTTCACTCCGCGCTACCGGTTTTGTACAAATGAATATCGCGCTGAGGAAACGAAATAACGATTCTGGCCGCTTCAAGTTCCAGCTTGCCCTTTTCTAGGCAATCGAAATAGACTTCCCAGTAATCTGTTGGGTGAGCGTGCGGACGAGCGGCAATGTTCACGGAGCTTTCTCCCAGGCCTGAAACCGCAACCATGGGTGCAGGAGCAGGGAGGGTTTTTGGGTGATCCGAGATGACTTTAAGGAGCACTTATTTGGCTCGGGCAATGTCGTAGCTGTACGAGATTCCAAAGGTCATATCGACTCGTACGTTCTCTTTAGCCGTATAATTCGTTAAAGACCCGTTAGAAAGGGCTCCATTGGGCAATATCACCACGTGGTTTTGAACCGTGACGATCTTGGTGAGGAAGATCTGGATCTCTTCGACCGTTCCGATATGGCCTTGTGCCTCGATAAGGTCTCCCACCTTGAATGGTTTGAATACCAAGATCAAAAACCCTCCGGCAAAGTTGGCCAGCGATCCCTGAAAAGCTAGACCGACAGCGAGGGATGCGGCTCCCAGAACAGCCACGAATGATGTGGTGGCGATTCCAACCATACCTGCGACTGATATGAAGAGAAGTGCTTTGAGCCCCCAATTGACCATGCTACTTAGGAATGGACGAAGAGTAGGGTCGACATCCCGCTTTTCAATGAGTTTTCCAGTTTGCCTTGTAATCATCTTTATTATGTGCAAACCGATGAGTAAGACGAGTACGGCCGATACCACTTTTGGACCGAAATCCATGATCAACTCCATGGCCTTATCGGCCCATACATTGACGTTATCCATATTATCCATTACTAAAATATTGGTTGATTATCTTCTGAACCACTTGTATGGTAAAAGGTTTTGCGATGAAGTCGTTCATGCCCGCTTCGATACATCGCTGTTGATCTTCGACCATGGCGTTTGCCGTCATAGCAATGATAAGTGGCCGTTTCTCGCGACTAGAGGCCAATATCTTTCGAGTGGCCTCTATTCCGTCCATTTCGGGCATTTCCATGTCCATGGACACCAAATCGAAATCGATCTTTTCGCATAACTCATAGGCCTCGCTACCGTTTGATGCCAGAATGGGTTCATAGCATAGTTTACGCAACATGTGGACGATTACTTTTTGATTGATGGGGTTGTCCTCGGCGACAAGTATTCGAATTTTGTCTTCGATCGAAATATTTTTCACGTCCTTTCTAAAGGTGCTATCGCCTTCATTCTCCAACTCCAGAGTATTGCTGTTGAGCCCCAGCGCAGAAGCCACCTGCTTGTAAAGTCGAAACCGACTTACAGGCTTGGTTAAATAGCCATTTAGGTCCGCTTTTTCATCCTTGTGCAGTAAGTTACCAATACTCGATAGCACTACAACAGGGAGCTCCGACTTACCGTATTTCTTCCTCACGACCTTTGCCCATTGTAGTCCATCCATTTCGGGCATGTTCATATCGACCAAGGCTAAATCGAATTCCCCCTTTTCATTAACGACCCAGTCCAAAGCGTCAATGGGGCTCTTTGTTGAACGCATCTTTACATTGAGCGGGAGGAGTTGCTTTTCGAGAATGCTCAAATTCGTGGGATTGTCATCAAGTAGTAGAAGTTGTTTGTTCTCCAGTTGATGAAGATCTATAATGTGCTTCTTGGCTGAAAGCTGACTTCCCTTGATCAACGGAATGGCAAAGAAAAAAGTAGTTCCTTCCCCTTCGTCACTCTCTACCCAGATGTGCCCACCCATGGCCTCAACGATCTTCTTACAAATGGCTAGCCCTAAACCGGTTCCGCCAAAGCGACGGGTTGTGGAGGCATCCACCTGTGTAAAGCTGTCGAATAATTTATTCAGTTTCTCTTTCGGAATGCCGATTCCGATAACCCGCAACTTGAAAAGTAGTTCAGCACCCGATTCGCTGTCTTGCCGACGGATATTCAAGTATATCTCACCTTGATCAGTGAATTTGACCGCGTTGTTACAGAGGTTAACAAGTACCTGACGAAGACGGGTTACATCAGACACAATGGAATGAGGAACATCCTCCTCAATGAAGTACATCAGCTCCAATTTCTTGGATCAAGCCGGACTACTCACCAAGTCGAATGTATCTTCAGCTACGTCTGCCAGATAAAACTCGGTCTCTTCCAGTTCCAGTTTTCCAGATTAAATTTTAGAGTAATCCAGAATGTTGTTGATGACCCTGAGGAGATTCTCCCCCGAAATCTTGATCGTTCTCACGAAGTCTACTTGCTCCTCAGACAATTCCGTTTCGGCCAAAAGCCCCGACATGCCAATTACGGCATTCAAAGGTGTTCGAATTTCGTGACTCATGGTCGATAAGAACTGCGACTTGGCTCTTGCGCCGGCTTCAGCAAGTTCCTTGGCCTCTATGAGATCCTTTTCGTATGCCTTTCTTTTTTCTATTTCCATCTCGAGCTGCACCTTTTGCTTTTCGAGTTTTTGGGTGCGCTCGATGACCTTTTCTTCCAGCGTTTTATTGTACTCGATTAGTCGATCCTGTTTCCGCCCTGCGAAGGAGGCAAATAGTCCCAGAAAAATTGGCACCGTGTCGATCATCAGCATGAGACCGTCGTTCAGATGAAGGCCCAAATACGAGCTGTCCGGAAAGTGTTCGGCCCTGATCAGCGTGGCGATCAGAGGAAAGAACATCCCGAATAGAAAACCGTACAGGGTGTACCTCCGGGTGAAGTTCATAGCGTTGCTTCAAGATTGACCGAAAAGTTACGTTTTTATGTAGGTCAGAAACAATAAAGCCACCCCGAAGGATGGCTTTATCTGAAACAAGGCTAAATTTTAGGCGTCGATGAGGTCGTAGCTGCGCTTGATGAAACTCGTGAGCGCCTCACCCTTGAGCATATTCTGAGACAACTTGGCTAAGTCTACTCCCTGGTTAATGAGTTCGCTTCGCTTGCTCTCGTCTTTTTCTGTGTGAATTCGCTCTACGAGCGGATGATTGACGTTCACGATCAGATTGAAGCTATCGGGTAGGTTGCCCATCCCCATCATGCCCCCACCGGTCATGCTCATTTCCTTCATCCGGCGCATGAATTCTGGACGAGTGATACTGAAAGCAGGCGATTTCTCGCTTTGCGCTTCAAGTGAAACAGAGAATTGCTCTTTTGGCACCGCAGCTTCGATAATGGGTTTCAAAGTTTCTTTCTCTTCCTCGGTAAGTTTAGAAGGATGCTCGTCGTCCTTAGCGATGAGCTTTTCGATCGGCTCGCTATCGACTCGCGCAAAAGTGATCTTTTCACCATCCATTTCGAGCTTTTGGAGTAAGTGTCCTACGATCGGGCTATCGAGGTGCAATACATCGTAGCCGTGTCCTTTGGCTTCTTCGATGAACCCGTGCTGCTCTTCGGGATTGTTCGTATACAAGTACACGAGCTTTCCGTCCTTATCGGTTTGAGCGGCTTTGATCTTTTCCGTGTACTCTTCAAAGGTGAAGTGCTCGCCACCGACATTGGGGTAGAGGTTGAAATTTTTTGCTTTGTCAAAGAATTTCTCTTCACTCAACATTCCGTACTCAATGATTACCTTGATGTCTTCCCAGATCGACTCAAGGCGCTCGCGGTCGTTCTTGAACAACTCTTCGAGCTTATCAGCGACCTTTTTGGTGATGTGAGCCGATATCTTCTTCACATTGCTATCGCTTTGCAAATAACTGCGCGATACGTTCAACGGAATATCGGGCGAGTCAATAACCCCCTGTAGGAGTGTCAAAAAGTCCGGCACAATACCTTCAACGCTATCGGTAACAAAAACTTGATTGCTGTACAGCTGGATATTGTCTTTCTGAACTTCGATGTTGTTCTTGATCTTGGGGAAAAACAGTATTCCGGTCAAATTGAAGGGGTAGTCGACATTCAGATGAATGTGGAACAAGGGCTCGTCGAACTGCATAGGGTAGAGCTCGCGGTAAAATTCCTTGTAATCCTGCTCTTCCAAATCGCTCGGAGCTTTGGTCCAAGCTGGATTCGGATTGTTGATGATATCCGGAACGGTCTTCTTTACCTTATCATCGCCTTCTCCTTCTTCGATTTCTTTGGTTTCGAATTGAATCTCAACCGGAAGGAATTTACAGTACTTGTCGAGGATCTCGCGAATGCGGTGTTCTTCCAGGAATTCAGCCGACTCTGCGTTGATGTGCAAGACGATCTCTGATCCGCGATCCTCTTTTTTGCTTTTGGTCAGGCGGTACTCGGGGTCACCATCGCACTCCCACCGAACGGCTTCGGTTCCTTCACCGTTCTTGTACGATTTAGTGTGGATCTCGACTTTATCGGACACCATGAACGAAGAATAGAACCCAAGTCCAAAGTTTCCTATAATTCCTTTTCCGTCCATTTTGTCTTCGTATTGAGACATGAACTCCTTAGCACCTGAAAATGCGACCTGGTTGATGTATTTCTTGACCTCGTCGCTGGTCATTCCGATACCCTTGTCCTTGAAAGTCAGGGTCTTTGCTTCTTTGTCGATCGAAACTTCAATGGTGGTGTCTCCCATTTCGCCCTTGAAATCTCCGAGCCGAGCCAAGGTCTGAAGCTTCTGTGTAGCGTCCACTGCGTTTGAGATCAATTCGCGAACGAAGATCTCTTGATCGCTGTACAAGAATTTCTTGATGATCGGGAAAATATTCTCCGACTGAACGTTTATTTTTCCTTTAGCCATGGTCTATTGCTTTGTTTAGCGGCCAAAGACCAAGTTCTGTGCCAAGGGGTGTCAACTGACAGGTCGCTGTCATTTTGACGGAATTCGCGAATCAATATTTGTGTATATTCATCCTGTGAGGTGCCAATCGTGCCGCAGGCACAGAGCCTCCGAACCATAACCAAAACAGATTGATAAATGTATAATTCACGAATAGTGGGCATGGGTCATTATGTGCCGCCGAAAGTGGTGACGAATGACGACCTGTCGAAGCATATGGACACCAACGACGCGTGGATTCAGGAGCGTACTGGTATCAAGGAACGGCGGTTTGCCGACGGAAAGGAAGATACAACGAGTACCATGGGTACCAAGGCCGCGCTCATGGCCATTGAAAATGCCGGTCTCACCAAGGACGATATCAATTTCATCGTTTTCGCTACCCTGAGCCCTGATTACTACTTTCCGGGACCAGGTGTACAGGTTCAAGAGCAACTCGGCATTCAGGAGATCGGTGCACTCGACGTGCGCAATCAATGTTCGGGCTTCGTATATGCGCTTTCCGTGTCCGATCAATTCATTAAGACCGGGATGTATAAGAACGTTCTGGTGATCGGGGCGGAGTATCACTCGGGCGGACTCGAAATGACGGCTCGCGGTAGAGGAGTGTCGGTGATCTTTGGCGATGGTGCCGGAGCTGCGGTCCTTCAGCGTTACGAAGGAGATGACCACGGCGTTATGTCTACGCACTTGCACTCAGAGGGAAAACACGCCGAGGAGCTGGTGCTGATCGGCCCGGCCACTCGCCGCTGGGTAGATACCATCATCGAAGAGAACTACCCCGAAGACGTGAGCTATTACCCTTACATGAACGGTAATTTCGTGTTCAAACACGCCGTAACGCGTTTCGCGGAGGTGATCATGGAAGCCTTAAAGACCAATGGATACGGACCCAACGATATCGATATGTTGGTGCCGCACCAGGCCAACCTGCGGATTTCTCAGTTCATTCAAAAGAAGATGGGATTGTCCGACGATCAGGTGTACAACAACATCATGCGCTACGGAAATACTACGGCCGCCTCGATACCCATTGCACTTTCCGAAGCCGTGCAGGAAGGCAAAGTAAAGGAGGGAGACCTCGTGATGCTGGCGGCGTTTGGCTCGGGCTTCACCTGGGCAAGCGCGCTCCTGAGGTTTTAGTGATTCTGGGCCTGCGGCCCAATGAACGACAAAGGTGCACCGAAAGGCGCCTTTTCTTATTGTTTGGCGATGCGGTACGTTCTGCCGGATCCTTCACGGGTGCTTACCTTTAGGAAGTAAATACCCGCCGGGGCATCGATCTGCAATCGCTCGTTCGACTTCGGCTCGGCGATTTCCGATATAACGCACGCCTGTGCGTCGTACAATTTGTAGCTCGGATATAGGCGTTCGAGTTCAGGCGTAGTTTCGATCATCAAGGTCCCGGAAGTTGGATTCGGATATATCTTGAGTAGATCCGCCGCAAATTCATTCACGGAACCCGTAATGAATAGTCGAACAGTGTCCGTCCAAAATTCATCAGCCGTCGACATCGGCAGGTAGGTCGCCTTTATCGCAAAGTCGTATTCACCGTGGCCCCAAGTGTACAAGGTGTCCGTGCTTGCAAAAGTGGCAGGCGCACCTCCTTGAAGGTCGTAGGTCGCGAGCGAATCTACCTGCAATTGACCGGGTTCTAATACCGGCCAGTAATAAGCCTCGAGTTTTACAGGGCCATCTTTTCGAATGCGGGTATCGACCGATACCAAGGCCGTTGCCCAACCAAAATTCATTCCGCTGAAGTTCCGCAACTCTACGGCCGCGGAGTCAATCGGGGCTGGCAAAGTTTGAAAACTCACCGTATCGTGCGTAAACAGCATATTGTTACCGGCAGGGTCTAAGGCCGCTTCTACGGTCCAATGGTAGGTGGTGTCGTCCATCAAGCCGTTGAGGCTTGCGGTCAGATTAAAGACTTGGGTTCCCGAACCGCCCGGGTTATAGGTGCCTCCGCTCATCGATTGCGCAGCACCGCCTTCAGGCCAGTAGGTAAAAGTGACATCCGTGTTGAAGTCTTGGCGCAACTCCATATCGACCTCCAAGGTGGCCGAGGAGTCCGTGATACTCGTAGTTTGCTCGTTGGAGAAAACTACGGCATTTGAATCGAGCTGTGTCGACAAGGTATTAAAGCTCAATGTGTCGAATGTAAAGACCAAATTCTGGCCCGTCGCGTCGAAAGTCGCCTGAACGGTCCAGTGGTATGTGGTATCCGCGAACAAGTTGTTGAGGTCCAAGCTGGACTGAAATACCTGCTGGCCGCCACCGGCCAAATTGAACGTTCCTCCGTTTCCGCTTGTCGGAGCGCCTCCTTCGGGCCAATAAGTGAAGAGGACATCGGTATCAAAATCTTCGCGAAGCAGCATTTGGACTCCGATTGTTGCCGATGAATCCGTAACGCTTGAGCTCTGACCGTTAGACAACACGACCTGAGGAGCAGGGAAAGAACCCTCAACGACATCGAGCCATTGATCAGCCTGGACGTCGTATAGGTAATCGACCATGCCGGATGGCCACTTCACCACGATAGAATCGACTACGGTCTCTGTACCGAGTCCAAAGTGCTGTGTAAAGGTGTTTTGAGTTCCATAGCCTTCGCCTGCGCGTACCTCACGAACCTGAATGCCCCAAGGGCCATAAGCCTCGATGCGGGCACCAATTCCGTTGTAGTTACTCACCACACCCTCGAGGTTGAGCTGAAGGAAGTGATTCCCGTTAGCTCCGTTGTTCAACCATAACCGGTCGATCGCTGAACCTGAGGCCGTATTGTAAATGTTACCGTAGCTGGTATACAGATCGAGGAAGCCGTCGTGGTTGAGATCACCCACTACCGCACTGAGGATCCAGTCGTTAACTACCCCAAATGGGTCTATATCCAAGGTAAAGGTGGTGTCGCCATTATTGATCCATAGCCTGTGTTCCGAACCGGTGGCCAAAAGGTCTAGATAGCCATCGTTGTTGAAATCGCGGAAATAAGTTTGAATACCCGCGAAGCTCGTTTGAGTGAGTCCGGCAAAGGTGGTAAGCTCTTCGAATACGCCGTTACCTGTATTTCGGTAGAAGCGCGAAACTTGATCGTGGTTCATAACGAAGGCATCGAGGTCCCCATCGTTGTCGATATCGCCAAAATCAGTTACCCAGCTTTGAGCACTGTCGCGAAGAATGGTTGAAGTGTTCTCGCTCCACATACCTGAGCCCGTGTTTTCGATCCACTGATTGATCCGTCTGCCGTCGGAGGTGCTCGTAACCCCTTGACGACACTTAGTGATGTACAGGTCGAGATCTCCATCATTGTCCAAATCCGTGAACAAAGAACCGTAGTTTCCGGACTTATTGGAACCCGGTGTGGTAGTGAAGTCGATCGCAGTTGTATTTCTCGACCATGACGTACCGCTGAATTGATAGAGGTGACTTTCACCCACGTCATTACACACAAAGAGCTCCACACCGCCGTCGTTGTTTATGTCGACGAAATTCATTCCTTGTGCGAAGATGGGGCTGGTGTTGATCGATTGTGACGTGTAACTGCTTCCGGTAGCGTCGGCCATAAAAATCTTTACATCGTTGGCATCCCCGATCGCAATATCGTTGTAACCATTAGTATCGACATCGGTTACACATATGGCCCATACTTTATAGACGGGAGCTACATTTCCTAGGCTGAGTTCGGTAAATGTACCGTTCGGCTGTTGGTAAGAGATCAGAAGAGTCTGTCTGTTGTGTAGTCGAATAATATCGTCCAAGCCATCGTTGTTCATATCGCTGATGGCCATGGGAGAACCCGACCGAGCCGATACCGTTGAGGTGGGAAGTAATGTCGTGCTATCTCCAAAAGGGATTTGCGTGGGAGGAGGAGCCACCCCTGGATCCGCGTTCAACTGGTAGTTTCCCATGGAGCCCGCTACATATCCGTCGATAACGATGTAATAATCGGTATTGGCCAAGAGCATGAGGTTGATGATCTCGCTGTTGTAGGCATTGTTGTAGGCCGGGCTTTGGCATCCGTCTTCTTGGCATGCATAGGCGGTTCCCGACTGACAAGTACCTTGGTACACGTATAACTGCGAGTCGTAATTGGTCCCTGCGATACAAAGGCTTAGCGTGATGTACTCTACACTATTCCCAGTAGTATATTTATAGATCACATCCTTTGCACCACCTAGATTGCCCATATCCGGACAAGTTTCCTCGTAATCGTTGGTAGCGGCAGATGTTGACCCAGACCCGACGAATGGAATCGAAGGAATCACCGTCGCTGAGGAGCAATCCTCGCCTCCGGCTTGTGCCAACGCATTAGTGAATAATCCCGTGAACAAAAGGAGAGTAAAAAGCTGTTTCATGCCTGAAAACTAAGTAATTTTAAAGCGTAAAATTAGCCTTTTTTGCGCATTAGTCGGAAATTTGCACCGACCAGAAAGAAGATGATCGGAAGTCGATTGAAAATATTCATGGGTTTGGGACTCATTGTTCTGACCCTCTTCGTGGCTCGAAGCGTGGAGCCGGAAAAACGGAAGTCTTTCCACACGCCGCAGGAGCTTGCTCTATATATGGCGCAAACGACCGATTTACCCATTGATACCAACAACTACTTTGCCACTAGCGGTGTTTGTGCAGGATGCCATGGGCACGACCCAACTGGATTTGCCTTGGTCGACACACTCGGAAACGACATCAACATTGCCGACGACTGGCGCTCTACCATGATGGCCAATTCGGCCAAGAATCCTTTATGGAGAGCCAAAGTAAGTCATGAAGGATTGGTAAATCCGGCTCATGCGCAAGGGCTCGAATCGGTGTGTACCTCGTGTCACGCGCCCATGGGCCGATATACGGCCACATTCAATAACCAGCCACATTATGGCATAAGCGATTTGATAACCGATACTCTGGGGCTCGACGGAGTAAATTGCGGCACTTGTCACCAGGTTCTTCCGCCAGATTCCCTCGGGCTCGATTTCAGCGGTCAAATAGACTTTACCACGGACAAAACGGTGTATGGCCCCTATAAGAATCCTTTTGCTGATCCTATGAGCTCCTTCATCGGGTTTAACGTGGTTTGGAGCGAGCACATCAACGACTCTGAAGTATGTGCCAGCTGTCATACCTTGATCACGAGTACGGTAGACCTTTCGGGTAATTACACAGGAAACCAATTCGTGGAGCAAGCGACTTACCACGAATGGTTGAACTCTTCGTACAATGTCAATGAGGTTGAGTGCCAAACTTGCCATATTCCACGGATCGATCAGAATGTGGTGATCGCTGCGAATTACATTTTCCTATCGCCTCGAAGGCCTTTTGGACTTCACCATCTTGTAGGGGGTAATGCGTTCATGTTAAGGTTGTTAAAAGATAATATCAGTAGTCTTGGTTTAACTGCCACGCCCGAACAATTCGATAGTACCATTGCACGTACGGAGCGCATGTTACGTGAGCATTCTTTGGAGATTGAGCTAGAAGAGGCCGATAGAACTGCCGATACGGTCTTTTACGAATTGAAACTGCAGAATTTGGCCGGTCATAAATTCCCGAGTGGGTATCCATCGCGCCGTGCGTTCGTTGAGTTCTTGCTCCAGAACGAGCAACTCGATACACTTTTTCATTCTGGAACCTTGGATGCCACTTACGAATTGGTTGGTATTGATCCTGAGTATGAGCCTCACCATCGCATCATTAATTCGCCCGATCAAGTGCAGATATACGAGCAGGTCATGGGTGATGTGAACGACGATGTTACCACGGTACTCGAACGTGCCAAGACCGCCTTGAAGGACAATAGGATTCCGCCCGCGGGCTTCTCAACGTTACACGCGGCATACGACACCACCAAGATATCCGGTGATGCCTTTAACGACCCGAACTTCAATTGGGAGAATGGAGTAGAGGGTTCGGGTGCCGATGTGATCGAATACCACATTTCCATCAACGGTTACACGGGCGAATTGAATGTGAGTGTGCACGTGTGGTATCAGCCGGTTCCTCCGAGGTATCCGGCCGATATGTTCACCTACAGTTCCGCTGCCATCGATACGTTTCAGAACATGTACAACGCTGCGGATAAATCTCCGAGCCTCGTAGCACAAGCGTTTAGGGGGCCGGACGTAAGTACCGGCGAAGGGCTACATCGAGCCGCAGGCTATACGGTTTATCCAAATCCGAATAGTGACGGAAGGCTTTACCTGAAGGGAGATCGTCGTGATTTCCGGCGTGTTTCACTCTATACCGCCGATGGGCGCTTGGTTTGGGAGAAACGTCAGCTGCATTGGAGCGATTACGTGGAGTTGCCGTTTACGGGCGGACTCTACCTCTTGTACATTGAGGATCAACAGGGGCAAATCTCCGTTGAGCGCGTTATTCGACGCTGATCAACCGATGAAATATTGAATGAATTCAGCTCCGCTTGAAGGGCGGAACCAAAGCGTCATGATGAGGCCGGCAATGGCTCCGCCAAAATGCGCTTCATGACCGATATTGTCGCGCTGCTCCCGCATTCCGTAGATCGAGATTATTAAGTAGATGATCCCAAATAGCCACGACGGAATAGGGAAGGGGATCAAAAAGATAATCACACTGCCTTGCGGATACAGCAATATACTGGCGAATACGACGCCGCTAACGGCTCCTGATGCGCCTACGGCGCGATAAAAAAGCTCCTCGCGATGCAAGTACAACGACGTTAGGTTGCCGACTACAAGTGATATGAAGTAGAGTATCACGAACGGAATGGTTCCTATAAAGTCTTCGACCAGTCCGCCGAACGACCAAAGCGCAATCATGTTAAATGCCAGATGCCCCCAACCGGCGTGGAGGAATCCGCTCGAAATCATTCGAATGTACTCTTTGCCGTTGATGATGCTCCCCGTTTGAAATAAGTACTTCTCGAAGAATATGCGATCGTTGAACCCCTTCATGCTGATGAGCACGTTGAACAGCACAAGTACTACGGCGATGAAATCCATGTTCATAGCGCCAAACTTTGGGCTTCCTGCCAGATCTTTTCACTCGGACAGAGCACTGTGATGCTAATGGGCTCTTTCTGCACAGGATGCACGAACTCGAGCTTTCTGGCATGAAGCGAGATGCTCCCATCCGGATTCGATCGTTTTGCACCGTATTTCAAGTCGCCCCTTATGATGCAGCCAATGGCGGCCAACTGAGCCCGAATTTGATGGTGACGCCCAGTGTGCAGCTCTATTTCAATGAGGTGATACCGTTCCAATGACCCAAGTAGCCGGTAGCTGAGTTCTGCTTTTTTTCCCTTGGGATGATTCGCCTCCACCACGTAGCTCTTGTTTTGCTTGGCATTCTTGGCCAGGAAATCGGTCAGTTTCCCAAAGGGTTCGGCTGGTGCCCGCTCGCACAGTGCCCAATACACCTTGAGCGTATCGCGATGACGAAACAAATCGTTCATACGGCCTAAAGCCTTGCTGGTTCTGGCAAAGACCACGATTCCCGAAGTGGGTCTGTCGAGGCGATGCACTACACCGAGAAATACATTTCCGGGTTTGTCGTACTTGACCTTCAGGTAGGCTTTGATCCGCTCGGGCAACGGCTCATCGCCGGTTTCATCGCCCTGCACAAGATCGCCCGCACGTTTGTTCACGGCGATCAAATGATTGTCCTCGTAAAGAACTTCCAACTCGGCGCTCAATAGCTTTCGTTTTCGTTGGGGAAGTCAGTGCTCTTAACGTCGTCGACGTAGGTCTGAACGGCACCGGTTATGAGCTCGTTCAGATCGAGATATCGTCGCAAGAATCGCGGATTAAACTCGTGTGTCATACCGAGCATGTCGTGCAAAACCAATACTTGTCCGTCCACACCACCACCGGCACCGATACCGATAACGGGAATACTGATCTCTTCAGCGACCTTTTGGGCCAACGCGGCCGGAACCTTCTCGAGCACAATGGCAAAGCATCCGGTCTCCTCGAGCGTTTTAGCATCCTCAATGAGTTTCTGAGCTTCTGCCTCTTCTTTTGCCCGTACCGTATAGGTGCCGAATTTGTAAATGGATTGAGGTGTTAATCCGAGGTGTCCCATCACCGGAATTCCGGCCGTCAGAATCCGCTCAATACTCTCGGCGATCTCGGCTCCACCCTCCATTTTAACGGCGTGGGCGCCACTCTCCTTCATGATGCGGATCGATGAGCTCAGCGCCTCCTTACTGTTTCCCTGATAGCTTCCAAACGGCAAGTCGACCACAACGAGCGCACGGTCAACCGCTCTGATCACAGATGCCGCATGGTAGATCATTTGGTCCAGCGTAATGGGCAGGGTAGTCTCGTGTCCGGCCATCACATTCGAAGCCGAATCGCCAACGAGGATCACGTCGATTCCCGCCATATCGATGATCTTGGCGAGTGTAAAGTCGTATGCGGTAAGCATGGAGATCTTTTCTCCGGCCCGTTTCATTTCCTGAAGCGTCTGCGTCGTAACCTTCTTGGCTTCGATTCTGTGTACACTCATGTCAGTTTCTTTTTTTGGCTTTGCGCGTCGGTAATTCGGTCTCCTTGGTCGGAGTCGCCGATTCGTTCGCGTTTTTCTTTTCGGTGCCTTGCGGCACGATGGGCTCCTCCGCGTTTACTTTGTACGTTCCGTCAACGATCTTATCCAGTACGTTTAACTTGAATTTTTCATGTTCGTCCAACAGGATGTCTATACTGTCTTTCAGCTGCACGTTCTCATTGGTCAGCGCTTGATTCTTGCGCATTTCGTCCCGCAAGTTGCGGCTTAGGGTCAGCAACAGGTCTTTATCGATGTTTCCGACCAAGTATCGAATCTCTTCGTATTGTTCTATTTCTTCACGCAAGACTTCATTGTCGCGGTTTGTAGTGACCAGCTGGGTCTCCAAGACTTGTATTACCCCCTGAAGCTCAACGATCTTGGCGTCCAGGCTTTGCGCCAATTCGGCTTTGAGTCGCTCGTTTTCTTTTTCGAGCTGTTCAATCCGCAGTTCGTTCTCGGTTTTCTCTACTTCGGCAATGCTGGGCTCAGTGGTGTAGACGTAAAAATACTCGGCCCGGGCCTTTGTGGCCGGTCCAAGGAAAAAACCCATGTTTCCGAACTCAAAGGTGTTGTCGTAAAAAGAGGTAACGAAGCTCCCGTTAATGTAAAAATCGTAATCGCCGTTCGCCGTTTTCACTTCCAACTTGTTGTATTCATCGACCCCAAGTAGGGCATTGGACTTTACCCATCCGTCGACCGATTCACCCATCATGGTCACCTTTCCGTTGCGGATGCGTCGTATTCGGTAGCGCTTATTCCGGTTGAATTCAAATACATATGCCGAATTACTATCGCGCTGCGACATGAATATGAGTCCGACCATTTGCTCCTTCGTTTCCGATGGTCCCAACTTCAAGCTGCTCGAAAGGTGAAACGAGCGCAATTCATTGGGGTAGTTGGCCATCACAGCGAAGGGCTGAGTCGGGTGATTACGATTCATGAAATACGTGGAATCGTCTACGGTGTAGTAATTTTCAACGGTGGTGATGGTCGGAAAAGAGCCTTTGGTCTCGTTGAAATCCTCGACAAAGGCGGGGACGTCGAATGAGCCGTAAATTCTTTGTTGTCCAACGAGTGGATTGACCAGGAGTATCGCGATTGCGAAGGTCCAAATGTGCCTATGCATTCAAGAAGATTTTATGCGGGTTCGGCGGCGAACATCAAAAGTACGAAATTAGTTATCTTCGCCTCTTATGAAAAGAAAGCTCCTCTCCTTTGTTGCCATCGGAGCACTATTCACCGCTTGTACGACGGACATCGACATCAATGCTCCATATGAGGAGCAGACGGTCGTGTACGGTTTGCTCGACTATGCCGATACGGCACACGAGCTTAAAATCGGTCGTACATTCTTGGGTGAAGCGAATGCGCTGGACATGGCACAGCAATTTGACTCACTGTATTACGGCGATACCATAGAAGTATACCTCACCGATTTGGATGATGGTACGCAGTATGAATTCGAATACAACGTAGAAAGCAACAAGCCAGATGGCATCTTTGCTAGTCCGGATCAAGTGGTTTACAGAGCCAACATGGTCTTGAACGACGACCACGATTACCGTTTGAGCGTTGTAACCAGCGAAACCGAACCGCCTACCGAGGCGTCTACCGGATTGGTTCGTGAATTCCGCATCGTTCGGCCAACGACCTTGCAACGGATCAATTTAGCCGGACCCGGCGATTTCACTGTAGAGTGGAACAGCGCGCGCAACGGAAAGATATATGAACTGTGGGCCGAGTTGCATTATCTGGAGACCGATCGTCAGAATTTGGCCGACTCCGTTATGAAGAAGGCTGTTTGGCGCATCAAGAGCGACATGGAAAGCCGGAACACCAATGGTGGCGAGGATATGAGTTTCGACATTCAGTATCCGAACTTCTTTACGGCCATGAAAGCCGTGATTCCGGTCAACGAGAATGTGAATCGTTACTTGCGAGGCATTACCTTTTATGTGAGTGCCGGCACGGAGGAGTTCGGGTTGTACCGTCAGGTATATGAGCCGAGCGGTGGCATCGTGCAAGAACGTCCGCCGTACACCAATTTGAGTAACGGAATTGGGATCTTCACCTCGCTTCACACCGAGAGTCGCTATTCCGAAAAGATCCTTCGCGACCTCAATAATCCGAACAACGACCGCAACTATACCAATGACTCGTTGAGTCTTGGTCAGCATACCTGTGAACTTAGGTTTACGTCGTACGAGGTATTGGGAACGAACCAGATCGATACCGTCTTCTGTACGGGAGATTGACGAAATTCTGACGTACTGTCAGCAAAAATGTCAGTTTCGCTTTCATTCAGGCTAGCGAAACTGACATTTTTTTGTTTGTACCCGGATGGCATGGTCATTGACCAATGATCGACAGCAATAAAGGTATAATCTAAATTTCAACATAATGAGTAAGATCATCGGAATTGACCTCGGAACGACCAACTCCTGTGTGTCGGTCATGGAAGGAAACGAGCCGGTGGTGATCCAGAACAGCGAAGGAAAGCGTACAACGCCATCTATCGTTGCTTTCGTGGAAGGTGGAGAGCGAAAGGTCGGTGATCCGGCTAAGCGGCAAGCCATCACCAATCCGGAGAAAACGATCTATTCCATCAAGCGATTCATGGGAGAGCAGTACAGTAATGTCTCGGAAGAGGCAAAGCGTGTAGCTTACCACGTCGTTCAGGGAGATAACGATACTGTGCGTGTTGCGATCGACGACCGCAAATACACGCCGCAAGAGATCTCGGCCATGGTGCTTCAAAAAATGAAGAAAACCGCTGAGGACTATCTTGGAAATGAAGTAACAGAAGCGGTCATCACCGTACCGGCCTACTTCAACGACTCACAGCGTCAGGCTACTAAAGAAGCCGGTGAGATCGCCGGACTTAAAGTACGACGCATAATCAACGAACCAACCGCAGCAGCATTGGCATACGGCCTGGACCGCAGGGATCAGGATATGAAGATCGGCGTATTCGACCTCGGTGGTGGTACGTTCGATATCTCGATCCTCGAGCTCGGAGACGGAGTATACGAGGTGAAGTCGACCAATGGAGATACCCACTTGGGTGGAGATGACTTCGACCAAGTGATCATTGACTGGTTGGCCGAAGAGTTCAAAGCTGAGGAGAGCATGAATCTTCGCGACGACAAAATGGCGTTGCAGCGTTTAAAAGATGCTGCCGAAAAAGCGAAGATCGAATTGTCGAGCTCGTCACAAACGGAGATCAACTTGCCATACGTAACGGCCACAGCTAGCGGACCAAAACACTTGGTACGTACTTTGAGCCGAAGCAAGTTTGAGCAGTTAGCCGATAAGCTGATCCAACGAAGCCTTGAACCTTGTAAGATCGCATTGAAAGATGCCGGATTGTCTACTTCTGAGATCGACGAAGTGATCTTGGTGGGTGGATCGACCCGTATCCCGGCTATTCAGGAAGTAGTTGAGAACTTCTTCGGTAAAAAGCCATCGAAAGGAGTTAATCCCGACGAAGTGGTGGCGATCGGTGCCGGAATTCAAGGTGGTGTGTTGACCGGAGACGTGCAAGACGTGCTTCTGATCGACGTAACCCCACTTTCTTTGGGTATCGAAACCATGGGGGGTGTAATGACCCGCTTGATCGAATCGAATACCACGATTCCGACCAAGAAGTCAGAAACCTTCTCTACGGCAAGCGACAATCAGCCAAGCGTGGAGATCCACGTATTGCAAGGAGAGCGCACGATGGCCGGAGACAACAAATCGATCGGTCGATTCCACCTCGATGGAATTCCACCCGCGCCTCGCGGGGTGCCTCAAATCGAAGTAACCTTCGATATCGATGCGAACGGTATCTTGAACGTATCGGCTAAAGACAAAGCGACCGGTAAAGAGCAAAGCATCCGCATCGAGGCATCGAGCGGACTTAGCGACGACGAGATCGAACGCATGAAGAAGGAGGCAGAAGCGAATGCCGATGCCGATAAGCAAGCCAAGGAAACCGCAGAGAAAGTGAATGGCGCTGATGCCATGATCTTCCAAACGGAAAAGCAGCTTAAGGAATTTGGTGAAAAGCTATCAGACGACAAGAAAGCGCCTATCGAGGGTGCTCTTGAGGAGTTGAAGAAAGCACACGAATCAAAAGACCTCGCTGCGATCGACGCCGCTATGGAAAAGATCAACGAGGCATGGAAGAATGCTTCTGAAGAGATGTACAAAGCACAGCAAGAAGCCGGCGGTGACGCTGGAGCGAATGCAGGTGCCGGTGCAGATGCAGGTGGTGAATCTACCGCTGACGATGTTACCGATGTCGAATTCGAAGAAGTAGACGACGAGAAAAAGTAATTCCCTCGTATACCAATAAGAAAAAACCACTCCATTGTAGAGTGGCTTTTTTTGTTACTACCCTTAACGGGGTAGAACTCGCGCTATGTAGTATCAAAGGTAAATAAAGAGCTTCCGGAAAAATCTCTTTTAGTATGACTTTTTGTTTATCCAGTTTGCTTGAAAGTAAAATAAACTTTACATTAGGTAAAGTAAACTTATCAAGAATGAAATCTAACTATTTATTCCCCAACAGCTTTAAGAAAGTAGGTTGGGTACTATTGATCCCAAGTATGGTAGCCGGTCTGGTGTGCTTGATCAAGGGTGAGATCGACGCACCGGAGCTTCCGGTATTCGCTATTTGGGCCGACGAACTCTTTGGAAAGCAATTGTTCTTTACCGTAGTTGAAAATGTAATTGCAGATGAGCTAATAGCTATAGGTCTTCTGCTCGGAACGGTATTCGTGGTGCTCTCGAAAGAGCGGAGCGAAGATGAGTTCATCATGTGCTTACGGCTCGAGTCGCTCGTATGGGCCTTGTATTGGAACTACGGAATCTTATTGGCGGCCATCGTATTCGTCTACGGCATGCCGTTCTTTTGGGTGATGACCGTGAATATGTTCAGTTTGCTACTCTTGTTCGTGGTGCGTTTCAAGTGGAGGTTAAAAAAGGCGGATCATGAAGAATAATGCACGACTTGAACGGGCGCGCTTAAAAATGACCCAGGCCGAATTGGCGGATCGAATAGGTGTGAGCCGGCAATCCATCATTGCCATTGAGTCGGCCAAGTACGTGCCGAGTACTGTTTTGGCACTGAAAATGGCCGAGGTGTTCGACTGTACGGTTGAGGCCTTGTTTGAATTGGAGTCGGACGACTAATCGAAATGCATAAGCCGGGCCGATTTCTGAAGTTCCAGAAGGTGCTTGGGCTCGGGCCGTGATTTTACGAATCCGACCGTTGTATAACTCCTAATAGCGTTCTTGTTGTCGGTAAAAACGTACAAATAGACACGTTGACCGGGATCGTGGCGCTTACAATAATCAATGAGCTCCCGGATCATGCGAGTTCCATGTCCTTTTTTTCTAAGGGCCTTCGGCCCGATGAGTAGCCGTCCCAATCTAGGTTGAAACTCGCCGTTGTACAGCACCTCGCCATATCCAATCACCTGACCATCGTGCCGGTACATGAATCGATCGCGATCGTGAACCGTTTCGGTATACTCAGCCAACCTTTCCTCCGTCCGAGGGTAGGGGTAATCCGGTCCCGAATACTGAAACATGAGCTCAGGGGAATCGACCCACGAGATGATGAAAGCGAAGTGTTCAGGTCCAAATGGAATCAGCATAGTTGCGCATCCTGCCGCAGGCAGAAATTTTTAATAAAATGTTTATAATAATGGAACGCCCGTAACTTGCTCTTAATGAAAGATACCTATTATAGCTGAAAATGACACTCAAATGGCGAAGGCGAAGAAGCAGAAGAAGATCTTTGTGCTAGACACTTCGGTCATCATACACGACCACCGTTCTATACTTAATTTCGAAGAACACGACGTGGCCATTCCGATCACGGTGTTGGAGGAGCTCGACGAATTCAAGCGAGGCAACGATACGAAGAATTACGAAGCACGTCAATTCATTCGTTATATCGACGAGCTGTCGGGCAGCCACAGTTTGCAGGAGTGGACACCAATCAATGGCCCTAAACACGGGCAGTTCAAGGTAATCATGAACAAGCCCGACCTCAAGATCAATGCGGAAGAGGTGTACGTGGGTAAGAAAATGGACCACAAGATCCTGAATGCCGCGCTGAGCATGACCCTCGAAGAGAAAGATAAGAAGGTCATCTTGGTGACGAAGGACGTGAACCTGCGTCTGAAGGCGAAGGCCTTGAACATGCACGCTGAGGATTATGAAACGGGTAAGATCAAGGATGTAGAAAATCTGCACACGGGCAAGGCCATCGTAGATGGTGTGCCGCAGCGATTCATCGATACGCTGTTTAAGTCGCCGACCGTAGATGCCGACAAGGCCGAAAAGCACTTTGAGTTGGTCAACAACCATTACTACATACTCAAGAGCATCAAGAGTTCTGCTCTGACGTATTACAATCCGTTTGAGCACACGATCGAGCGTGTAGAGAAGAAGATGACCTACGGCATTAAGCCGCGAAACGCGGAGCAGACCTTTGCGATGCATGCGATACTGAATCCGGAGATCAAGCTGGTTTCGTTACAAGGCGTGGCCGGTACCGGAAAAACGCTTTTAGCACTTGCCGGAAGCTTGGAGCAGCGCAGGAATTTCAAGCAGGTTTATTTGGCCAGGCCTATTGTTCCGTTGAGCAACAAGGATATCGGCTATTTGCCGGGAGACATCAAATCGAAGATTAACCCGTACATGCAGCCGCTTTGGGACAATTTAAAGTTCATCAAGAACCAGTTCAATGAGCAGGACAAAGAATACAAGCGCATTGACGAAATGGCGAATCAAGAAAAGATCATCGTAACTCCATTGGCCTATATCCGCGGGCGAAGCTTGTCGAACGTGATCTTCATCGTAGATGAATCGCAGAATTTAACGCCACATGAGGTTAAGACGATCATTTCCAGGGCAGGGGAGAACACCAAGATCATCTTTACGGGTGACATTCACCAGATTGATACGCCGTACCTCGACTCACAGTCGAACGGGTTGTCGTACTTGATCGATAAACTCAAAGGGGATAGGTTATTCGCGCACATCACCTTAGAGAAAGGGGAGCGCTCTGAATTGGCCAATTTGGCCAATGAACTACTGTAGTATGAAGAAGCTTTTCGTTGTTCGTCACGCCAAGAGCAGTTGGAAAATGGCCGAGGTTGCCGATGTGGATCGTCCGCTCAAAGGGCGCGGGGTTCGCGATGCCTACAATACCGCAGAGTGGTTGGCAGAACAGGGCGACATGCCGGAGGTCTTGATCTCTAGTCCGGCCACGCGCGCATTGCATACGGCCTTGATCTTTGCCCAACGTATGAATATTCCCTTTTCGGATATCATCATCAAGGAGTCGATCTACGGGGCCGATACCAAGCACCTTCGACAGATCGTGGCTTCGATAAATAATGAATATTCTTCGGTCATGATCTTTGGTCATAATCCGACCATCACGCATTTTGTCAATCACTGCATTGAGCACCACATAGATCATGTGCCTACGACCGGGGTCGCGTGTCTCAAATTCGATGTAACTTCATGGGCTCAAATTGATCAGAACGCAGACCTGATGTTTTTCGATTATCCGAAGAAGCGGGTGCAGAAAAAGGATTGATGGAAAAACCACATTACATTGACCGCGAAAAGAGTTGGCTCCTCTTTAATGGGCGTGTTTTGCAGGAAGCAGCCGATGACACCGTTCCCCTGATCGAGCGAATGAGATTTTTGGGGATATTTTCTAACAACCTCGACGAATTCTTTCGCGTTCGCTATGCGACCATTCGCCGTTTATCGGTGTTGGGTAATCAAGCCGCCGATTTGCTCGCCGGCGTATCTCCCAAGGCATTATTGTCGGAGATCAGTGCTGTGGTAATAGAGCAGCAACATATGTTCGAGGATATTCTGGCCCAAATAAGGACCGATCTGCGATCGGAAGGAATTCACATGGTGGATGAAAAGGGTCTTGACGAACGTCAGATCGAGTTCATCGACGATTATTTTGAAGAGCGGTTGAGTCCGGCACTGGTTCCGATCATGCTCAACTACGTTGATGAGTTTCCGATGTTGCGCGATAAATCGATCTATCACGCCGTAAAGTTGGTCAAAGATAATGGCAATCGCGTGGACTACGCACTAATCGAGATTCCGACCGAGGTATTCCCCCGCTTCGTAGTGTTGCCCAATAGGGGTAACGATAAGTACATTATGTACTTAGACGATGTGATTCGCCATTTCCTTCACCGGATATTCGCGACGTTTGAGTTCGATGAGCTCGAGGCATTTACTATTAAGCTTACCCGGGATGCGGAACTGGACATTGATAACGACATTTCGCGATCGTTCATCGACAAGATATCCAGATCGGTCAAAGCGCGGAAAAAGGCGGAGCCCGTGCGCTTCGTATACGATAAAATGATGCCCCAAGACCTGCTCGACTTTCTGATGCATGGGCTGGAAGCGGATGCCGAAAGCGATAGTTTGATCCCGGGAGGTCGATACCATAACAAAAAGGACTTCATGGACTTTCCCAACGTTGGCGGTCCACAGTTGGAGTACAAATCGCATCAGCCCGCAAAGCGGCCAGAGCTTGACAGCGAGGTGAGTTTTTTACGGATTTTGGACGAACGCGACATTTTGTTGCATTATCCCTATCAAAGCTTTTCGTATCTCATCCGCATGCTGCGCGAGGCGGCCATTGATCCGCAGGTATCCAGTATTAAGGCTACCTTGTACCGAGCCGCCAAGAACTCTCAGTTCTTGAATGCTTTGGTAAATGCGGCAAAGAACGGAAAAAACGTCACGGTCGTGATCGAGCTGCAAGCGCGGTTCGATGAAGAGGCCAATATTAAGTGGACGCAACGCTTGCAGGACGAGGGGGTAAATGTGATCTACGGTGTTCCGGGACTCAAGGTCCACAGCAAACTCGTGTTGATCAATCGAAAGAACGACGATGGCAGTAAAACACGCTACACGTGCGTATCGACAGGAAACTTTAACGAGAAGACCGCTCGCTTGTATTGCGATTACGCACTATATACCTCCGACAAGCGCATCACGAAGGAGGTGAACCAAGTCTTTAAGTTCTTCAGGAACAACTTTAATATTCCGGAATACGATCACTTGATCGTTTCGCCACATTATACGCGAAAGGCGATCTACGACCTTATCGATGAAGAGATCGAGAAGTTCACATCGGGCCGAGAGGCCCTTCTACACTTCAAAATGAACGGTTTGGTCGACGAAGAGATGATCGATAAACTGTACGAGGCCTCGAAAGCCGGGGTTCAGATCAAGCTGAATATTCGCGGTATATGCTCTTTGATTCCCGGAATTCCCGGGCTTTCGGAGAATAGTGAAGCCATTTCCATCGTCGATAAATTTTTGGAGCACGCTCGGGTGTACGTTTTCGGCGCGGGAGCCGCCGCGAAGGTGTATATTTCGTCGGCGGATCTGATGACTCGTAACCTCGATAACAGAGTCGAAGTTACCGTTCCGATTTACGACGACGAGGCGCGTCAGGAGATACTTTCTAACCTAGAGATCGGCTGGATGGACAATGTGAAGTCGCGCTGGCACGACCAGGATTACGACAATAAGTATCGCCGTACCGGAGCCAGTGAGCGGAATCGTTCGCAGGTGATGCTACAAAAGTATTATGCAGATAAAGAAGATCATTCGTGAGTTTGAATTACAAAAGAATAGCGGGAATTGATATCGGATCCAACGCCATTAGGTTATTGATCTGCAATGTGATCGACACGCAGGAAGGGCCCGTTTTCAAGAAAAGCTCACTCATTCGCGTGCCTATTCGACTTGGTGCAGACGTATTTACACAAGGAAAGATTGGAAATCGCAATTCGAAGCGCTTGATCCATGCCATGAAGGCGTTCAAGCATCTAATGCTGGTGAACGATGTGGTCGACTATAAAGCCTGTGCGACCTCGGCTATGCGCGAGGCCGAGAATGGGACTTCGGTCATTGCCAAGCTCGCGAAGGAAAGCGACATTCACATCAACATCATCAGCGGAAAAGAAGAGGCGGATATTATTTATTCTACCCACATAGAGCAACTGCTCGACCCCAAACGTACGTACCTGTACGTCGATGTGGGAGGGGGTAGTACTGAATTGACCTTGTTCAGCGGTCAAGATAAAGTCACATCGAAGTCATTCAACATAGGCACCATTCGAATACTCACAGAAAGGGTGAAACCAAAGCATTGGGATCAAATGAGTAAATGGGTCGAGGAAAAGACCGAAGGTTACAAGAGTGTTGAGATCATTGGTTCCGGAGGAAACATCAACAAGCTCTTTAAAATGTCCGGCCAGCTAATTGGTAAGCCGATCAACCTCAAGTACTTGAATGAAACACTTGAGAGCATTGAAGGACTAACGCTTGAAGAGCGAGTTTTAAAACTCGACTTGAACGTAGACCGGGCCGATGTAATCGTTCCGGCGTCAAAGATTTTTGCAACGGTCATGGAAGCCTGTGATGCAAAGCGGGTTCACGTGCCCAAGATCGGATTGGCCGACGGAATTGTGCGCACCATATACCGCGAGCGATACCTTAACTCTTCTTACGCATAGCCTCGAGCAAGTCCCACATTTCTTGTGGAACCAAGTCCATTTGATTGAACTGTCCGGCTCCTTTGAGCCATTCGCCTCCGTCGATGGTCACGACCTCGCCGTTCATATATGCTGAGAAATCAGAAACAAGATAAGCTGCTAAGTTGGCCAATTCCTGATGTTCTCCAACTCGACCCAAGGGAATGCGTTGTGCAGGGTCCAGCTTTTCTTTTAAGTCTCCCGGAAGCAATCGATCCCATGCGCCTTTTGTCGGGAATGGACCCGGAGCGATCGCATTGAATCGAATTCCGTACTTCGCCCATTCAACGGCCAAGGAGCGGGTCAAGGCCAACACACCTGCCTTTGCCGTGGCCGATGGTACAACGTATCCGGACCCGGTAAAGGCGTAGGATGTAACGATGTTAAGTACAGTACCTTGTTGCTTCTGTTCGATCCAGTGTTTACCAAAGGCCAAGGAGCAGTAATTGGTCCCTCTGAGGACAATGTCGATAACCGCATCAAAGGCACGATGTGAAAGTCTTTCGGTAGGTGAAATAAAATTACCTGCGGCGTTGTTGAGCAATACATCTACGCCTCCCATGGCTTCAATGGCGGCGTCACGCATGGCTTCAACCTGCTCGTAATCACGCACGTCGCACTGAATTGGGAACACTTCGTTACCCGATTCTGCACTCATTTCTTTGGCGGTTTCCCGAAGCACTTCGATTCTGCGACTCGTGATCGCCACTTTGGCACCGAGTTTCGAAAAATAGGTCGCCATACTGCGCCCCAAGCCGGTACCTCCGCCAGTTAAAACGATTCGTTTTCCCTCGAGCGCATCGTCGCGCAACATTCCTTCCGTATATTTTTCACTCATACTATTTAGTTTTTCTTTTTCCGATTTCGCTGCATGCGCATATTCAAAATTTCCACCGTCAGCGAAAAGAATACAGCGAAATAAACGTAACCCTTGGGCACGTGGTAATGGAAACTATCGGCGATCAGCAGAAATCCGATCAAGATCAAAAAAGACAGGGCGAGCATTTGCAAGGTCGGGTGCTTCTCAATGAAGTTCGCGATGGCCCCACTAAAGATCAACATGATCACCAGAGAAATGATCACAGCCACGATCATAACACTAACGTGTTTCGTCATTCCGACCGCGGTCAAAATGGAATCGAATGAGAACACGATATCGAGCAAGGCAATTTGAACCAATATGCCAACGAAGCCCTTTTTCAGGGCCTCGCGGCCCGATGATTCCCCGTGTTCCTCGCCTTCAATTTTGTGGTGAATTTCATAGGTCGATTTCCCGAGTAAAAAGAGTCCTCCAAAAAACAAGATCAGATCGCGCCCGGTGAACTCATGACCGAGTACCTCGAACAGAGGTTGAGTGAACCCGATGATCCAGGTGATACCCAGCAACATGACAATGCGCGCCACCAAGGCCAAACCAATACCTCCTGCTCGTGCCTTCGGTCTTCGATCTTCTGGGAGCCTGTTCGTTAGTATCGAAATGAATATGATGTTGTCGATTCCGAGTACAATCTCTAGGAAGGAGAGGGTGAGTAGGGCAACGAGGCCTTCGGAGGTCAGGAGTACGCTAAAATCCATAGCTCCGAAATTAACGACAATTTTACAGGTATTCGCTATTTTCGGCTGAAATCAAATACCGTAATGAACCAACGCATTTCTCGCATATCCTTTAGCCTCATCATGGCCGACACCAACGAGGTGATTGCCAAACACAAAGCCTTTTGGCTGGCGGTCTTTGCCCTTTACTATATACCCTTGTCCTTCGTTCAATGGATCACATCTGACTATACGCAGGCTATTTCGGAAGTGCTTATGACCATGGATCTAGAGTCAATGAGTCGAGTTTCTCAGGAATATCGCCTCGATGCTTGGATCAATATTTTCGCGGCTCTGATAGGTCTGGCCTTTTTTGCCGTGAATTCTTGGGCCATCTTTCGCTTTTGGGGCGGTCAGGAGGTGAAAACCGATGAGCTATTTCGCGTAGCAGGTAAAAAATGGCTTCCCTTGTTTGGTACAGCATTTCTAGTGGGAATTCTCCTTATTGTCCCTCTGTTGCTCTTTATCTTACCCGGGTTATTCTTGGCGGTATGCTGGTCAATGTCGTTGTATTTCGTGCTTTTCTTGGACCTTAAATACGTCGATGCGATCACAGCGAGCTACCGCATGATCATCGATAAATGGTGGACCGTTTTCCTATTGTTCTTGTCGGTGTTCTTGATGGCCTTATTTTCCGGAGTGGTAATGGGACTGCTGTTCTTTCGGACTCCGGCCGTTGTCGGCTACGCTGCCGGGAATATAGTAACGCGCTACTTCAACATTTTTCTCGTCGTGGCCTTCTTGCACATTTACAATTACAGTTATCCTCCCGTAGAAGAGGATACTGATCTAAGCAGCACGGAAGAAGGAGCTGATTTTCTTACTTAGCGAACTGAGCGCTCAGTTTGGCGGCTTTGGGCCCTTCGCTGTAATCGTAGAAACCTTCGCCTGATTTCACTCCCATTTTTCCGGCCGTAACCATATTCACCAGTAATGGACAGGTGGCGTACTTTGGGTTTCCAAGGCCTTCGTATAGCACGTTCAGGATAGAAAGGCATACGTCGAGTCCAATGAAATCTGCGAGCTGAAGTGGCCCCATCGGATGTGCCATGCCGAGTTTCATCACCGTATCGATCTCCTCAACTCCGGCAACGCCTTCATGTAATGAAATGATAGCTTCGTTGATCATTGGCATCAAAATGCGATTGGCCACGAAACCAGGGTAGTCATTTACCTCCACAGGCACTTTTCCCAAGTTCCGCGAAAGCTCCATGATACGGTCTGTAACTTCATCACTTGTGGCATATCCTCGAATGACCTCAACCAGTTTCATGATGGGTACCGGGTTCATGAAGTGCATTCCAATGATTTTATCGGCCCGCTTGGTAGCAGCGGCGATTTTAGTGATTGAAATTGAAGAAGTGTTAGAGGCCAATACTGTATTGGGTCCACACAGCTCTTCGAGTTGACTAAAGATCTTCAACTTCAGGTCCACATTTTCTGTGGCAGCTTCAACGACTAGGTCTGCATTCTGGCATCCGCCGGCTAAATCGGTTACGGCATTCAGGTGAGCCAACGTCGCTTCTTTTTCCGATTCGCTGATCTTTTCCTTTGCGATCATTCGGTCCAAGTTCTTGGTAATGGTCGCCACCCCTCGGTTAAGTGCGTCTTGGTTCACATCTACCAAGTGTACGTCGTATCCACTTTGTGCAAAAACATGAGCAATACCATTCCCCATGGTTCCAGCGCCGATGACAGTAATATTCTTCATAGTCTAGTGCTTATTTTCCACGTCCCTGAAGGACTATTAATATAGTGTAGATCAATATTTTAATGTCGATGAACAGCGACATGTTCTCGATGTAAATGATGTCGTACTTCATCCGCTGAACCATTTCATCCACGTTTTCAGCATACCCGTATTTCACCACTCCCCAGCTCGTAATGCCCGGTTTAACTCTATGCAAGTGACGGTAATGCGGGGCTTTTTGTTCAATTTGATCGATGTAGAATTTTCGTTCTGCTCGTGGACCAACGAACGACATGTCACCGATCAAAACATTCCACAGTTGGGGGAGCTCATCGAGGCGAAACTTTCGCATGACCCGTCCCCATTTTGTAATTCTCGGATCGTCCTCGCTCGATAATTGAGGCCCCATCTTCTCAGCATCTTGGTACATCGAACGAAACTTGATGATCTTGAATGGCTTGCGATTTAGTCCAACGCGTTCTTGCCGAAACAAAATCGGACCGGGAGAGCTTAACGCTGTCATTACTGCGGTAAACAGAAACACGGGAGACAGCAAGAACATAAAAACGATCGAAAGTAAAATATCGAGACCTCGTTTAACGGTGAATTGCCACAGGGGCATGAGGTCGTGTTGGATCTCGATCAACGGAGTTCCAAAGATCGACTGCATGCGTACTTTTCCGGAGAGAATGTCGTAGGTGTCGGGAATGATCTTGATCACTACAGGCACCGGCTCCAGGAGGTTGAGAATTTCCTCGATTCGGCTGTGTTCGGTCGATTCGAGGGCTATGATCACTTCTTCTATCTCGTATTTATCAATAACCTCCGGAAGCTCTTGATAAGTTCCAAGGTGGTTAAGTTCATTGGAGGCCAAGAACTCAATATTGTTGTTTACACTTACGAACCCCACGAATTTGTTTCCGCTCGATTTACGGGCACTTTCTAACTCCTGATAGAGTTCAACGGCATTTTCGTTACTTCCGATCAATAGAGTAGGGAAACCGATCTCGCGCCTGTGAACACGCCTGGCCGTATGTGTGGTCAAGAAAAACCTCGGTATGTAGGTAATGCCAAAGTGTAGTCCCAGAAGGGTGAAAAAGGAGCTGTAGTAACTTTTGTAGCTGACGATGGTGTCATCCAGAATTAAGACGAAGAAAATGATGACCGTACTCAGTAGCGAATGGAAAATGGTTTGACCCAATTCCTGAACGCGAGACTTTCTGTAGATATCGCGATAATAGCCCGATGACCAGTACATCGTGATCCAGAAGATCACGATGGCCACGAGACTCCAATAGAACTTCGTATCGTAGTCGAGGGGTACTTTGATTCCAAACTTGGCAGATTCAATGACCGTTTTTCGGTATGCGTAAAACAACGCCCACGCAGCACCGGCTGCTACGATGTCGAATGCAAGGTATTTAAGGACGTGTAGACGTCTATTCATCAATAAACCAGCTTGATGTTGTCGATATATACATATCCCTCGTCCTGAAGATCGGGATTCAGAAGCGAGGCAAAGTAAATCTTGAACGAGGTAGCATCCAAATTACCTGCTGCGCTGACTTGGTTGGTCAACTGAATGTAGAGTTTGTTCCACTCTTCCTTCGGTCTGATCGTCAACGCAATAAAGTCCGTAACGCCGTTAGGGGTATTGCCTAGAAGTCCTATGATCCATTCGTAGTTGCACTTGTAATCCACTTCGAGGAAAACAGGCCGTCCGCCTTTGGGTAAAACGAATTCGTCTACCGTTACCCCAAAGAACAACGGGTTTGCCGTGTCTACGTAATAGGCCAAGGAGGCGTTTCCTTCAAAGGCCTCAGATCCGGTAATACGCAGAAGGGTAGTGTCGGAGCTTTCTGTAGCTTCCATGCTCAGGCCTGGATCTTCGGCATCTTCCATCCAATCGAAGACCACTCCGGGGTAATAGTCCACGACGGGTTCGATCTTGGCGTTACCGTTTGGTGTTAATTTCACCGTATCCAAATACGGTCTGTAGAATGGGTATAATTGTCGGGCCGAGCTCAGCCCCGAAATACGAACTCCTCCCTGAATACGAACTGGGGTATTTCCCTCGCCGATGATCGGAAAGCTCGCGGGCATTTCATAGACTCCTTGGAGCACGAAACCGAGCTCGGGATCCTCTACGTACACCCAACAGTCGCTGATATTGTCGCTGTTACTTCCTTCTCCGGAATTCGTCGTTACTGAAATGTCCTCGATTTGAACGTAGCCCGGGATCTGCTCCGGGGGTTCGGAAAGTCCACATCCGGCCGTTGAGGCCGCCACTAAGAAGATAAAAAAGCGTTTCACTCGCTAATCGGCTTGAGTTGGTCGTTGAATTTAGATATGATGCCCGTTGCCAGTTTCAGGGCCGCGTGTCCATCTTCTAACGTCACAGCGGTTTCGGTGTTGTTCCGAATCGAGTGGGCAAGTGAATTTAGTTCGTCGAGAATGGCGTTGTTGCTCGGTACTTCGGGCTTTTCGAAATAGATCTGCTTTTGATTGCCGTTTTCTAGGTCGAGCACCATGGCGTAATCCTCGAGCTCGCCTTTGACGTTTTTCATGCGAACGATCTCCGTCTCCTTGGTCAGGAAATCAACCGAAATGTAGGCGTCGCGCTGAAAAATTCGGGTTTTCCGCATATTCTTCATCGATATGCGACTGCTAGTGAGGTTAGCTACGCAGCCGTTATCGAACTCGACTCGTGCATTGGCGATATCCGGACTCTCGCTAACCACGCTGACGCCGCTCGCCGAAACGCGCTTAACGGTGCTGTTGACGATGCTCAGAACGATATCGAGATCGTGGATCATAAGGTCCAGCACCACGGGAACATCTGTTCCTCGTGGATTGAACTGCGCCAAACGGTGGGTTTCGATGAACATGGGCTGATTGATGAACGGTCGAGCCGTGGTAAAGGCGGGGTTAAACCGCTCAACGTGTCCAACCTGCGCCTTAACACTCGCTTCTTTTGCGAGGCGGATAAGCTCTTCGGCTTCGGCAACCGTGTTGGTAATGGGCTTTTCGATAAAAACGTGCTTAGACTTTCGCAAGGCCTGAACGGCGCAATCGTAGTGCGAAAGCGTAGGGGTTACAATGTCCACCACGTCTACGGCGTCGATGAGCACTTCAATAGAGTCGTAAGATTGAATTCCATACTCCTCGCTTACCACAGCGCTGTTCTCCGGGTTCGGGTCGTAAAATCCTACCAATTCGTACTCCTCACTTTGGATGAGCAACTTTATGTGAATCTTTCCCAAATGTCCGGCTCCCAAAACACCCGCTTTCAACTTCATATCCGTAGATTTGAGGCCAAAAGTAACCAATTTCGGGGGAATAGAACGGATGCAAGATACTCCGCGACATCAAGGATTACGCGCTAAACTCGTACGTCAGATAGCAGTGAAGGATATTCACGACCAGCGTGTGCTCGACGCAATGCAAAAAGTGCCGCGTCACCTTTTTTTTGATACGGGATTTTTAGAACACGCCTATGAGGACAAAGCTTTTCCGATAGGAGCAGGGCAAACTATTTCCCAGCCGTACACCGTAGCCTTCCAGAGTGAGCTCTTAGGGGTTCAGCCAGGTGAGAAAGTGCTGGAGATCGGCACGGGTTCGGGCTATCAAAGTTGTGTGCTCATCGAAATGGGAGCAAAGCTCTATACGATCGAACGTCAGATCGAACTGTACAACAAAACGCGTGTCCTGTTCCGAAATCTACATTACAACCCGAAAACTTTTTACGGAGACGGCTACAAGGGATTGCCCGTTTACGCGCCTTTCGATAAGATCCTCGTCACCGCCGGTGCTCCCGAGGTTCCCCAAGCCTTGAAACAGCAATTGAAGGTCGGAGGTATGTTGGTGATCCCAGTAGGCTTCGAGAAGCAGGTCATGACCGCCGTCATCAGATCGGGCGAAAACGACTTCGAAACCATCGAGTACGGGAGTTTCAAGTTCGTTCCAATGCTTCGCGATAAAGAATAGGGGGTGTGCCTGCGGCACGATTGGCAACTTTAGCGCTTCATAGCTCTATCCATCTTGCGGTTGTCTTCACGTCGTTTGATGGACTCTCGCTTGTCGAATTTCTTTTTTCCTCGACCTACGGCGATTCCTAACTTGGCTCGCCCATTGTCATCGATGAATAAACGAGTAGGTACAACGGTCAGACCCTTTTCCGCCAATCGCTTTTGGATCTTCTTGAGCTCGTGCCGATTTAAAAGCAGTTTTCGAGGGCGCTTCGGCTCGTGATTGGCATAGGAACCGTACTTGTATTCGGCGATGTGCATGTCGCGAATCCACAACTCATCGAGAATGAACATGCCATAAGCTTCGCCCAACGAAGCTTTTCCATTACGTATACTCTTGATCTCAGTACCCTGGAGCTTGATTCCGGCCGTGTACTCATCGATCAGCTCGTACTCGAAACGCGCTCTTCGGTTAACGATATTGATACCTTCTTTCGACATGAGCGCCAAAGGTAAGGCTTACTTCTGATTCTTCGATTTAAAGCGACCTGCATTGAAAGGCCGAAGTAGGGAATGTTTGGCTTTGTGGCCTTTAACCCTCTTTCGCCACATTTTGAAGGAACTCGTTTTCATCTCGCGTCGCATGAGCTCCCGAACCTCATTCTCTTTGATTCCGAACTGAAATTCGATGGCTTCAAAAGGCGTACGGTCCTCCCGGGCCATCTCCATTATCCGATCGACCTCACGGTCAGTAAACTCCCGTTCCATTTCAGTAAAACATAGGTCTTTTAGTGTTGTTCGCGGGATGACACGAGCTGTGAACTATGAACCACGAACGGTGAACTGTGATCAATTGCCAATTACCATTAACCAATAACCTTTTATCAACCACTCAACTATTTCTAGGAACTAAGAATTAATAAGGCTTAATAATTCCCATTAAGTAACTTTGCAGCTATGTACAAAGCCCTTATACGACCGCTGCTTTTTCGCCTACAGCCCGAGCGTGCTCATCACTTTACTTTTGGACTCATAAAGCTCATTCACCGCATTCCAGGAGTCGGAGCAATAAACAGAGCCCTGTTCCAAGTGAAAAACCCAAAACTGGAGCGCGAGGTATTTGGTATCAAATTTCCTAACCCGGTCGGACTCGCGGCCGGATTCGATAAAGACGCCAAACTGTTCAAAGAACTGGCCAATTACGGTTTCGGGTTCATCGAGATCGGAACCTTGACCCCAGTAGCACAACCCGGGAACCCACAGCCGAGAATGTTCCGATTGCCGGAGGATCAGGCCTTGATCAACCGCATGGGATTTAACAATGGGGGAGTAGTAGAGGCTATTAAACGACTAAAGGTCGATCGGGGAAACTTGATCGTGGGCGGAAACATCGGTAAAAACAAATTTACTCCTAACGAAGAGGCCACGCAGGATTACGAAAAGTGCTTCGAAGCTCTATTTCCGTATGTGGACTATTTCGTGGTCAACGTCAGTTCTCCGAATACGCCCGGATTGCGCGAGTTGCAAGATAAAGAACCCTTGACGGCACTTTTGAACCGCTTACAGGAGTTGAATACTCAAAAGGACTCGCGAAAACCGATACTGCTGAAGATCGCTCCGGATCTGACCAATGCCCAACTCGACGATATCGTAGAAATAGTGCGCGATTCTAAGATCGATGGCGTAATTGCGACCAATACCACTATTGACCGAAGTGGCCTTAAGCGGTCGAAAAAAGAACTTGAGGCTATAGGTGCGGGCGGACTTTCAGGGGTACCCGTTCGTGAACGCTCGACCGAGGTTATTCGTTATTTGAGTCATAAGAGTGGCGGTTCCGTCCCGATCATAGGAGTAGGAGGGGTGTACACGGCAGAGGACGTAAAAGCTAAGCTCAACGCCGGCGCGTCCTTGGTCCAAGTATATACGGGCTTCATTTATGAAGGGCCCGCCATGATCAAGCGAATCAACAAAGAACTGGTGCCATCCCTATGAGCGAACAAATCACGATTATCGACTGTCCCCGCGATGCCATGCAAGGCATCAAAGAGTTTATTCCGACCAACAAAAAGGTTGACTTCATCAACGCGATCCTTAAAGTTGGCTTTCCGATCGTGGATTTTGGCTCTTTCGTGAGCCCGAAAGCCATTCCGCAAATGGCCGATACCGCTGAAGTACTGAATAAACTCGACCTCGATAACACCAACTCCAAACTACTGGCGATCGTAGCTAATGTCCGCGGAGCTAACGACGCTGCAAGCTTTGCCGAGATCGAATACCTGGGCTATCCATTCAGTGTGAGTGAGGAATTTCAGAAACGCAACACCAACAGAACCATTGAAGAGTCTCTTCATATCGTCGAAGAAATTCAGGACATCGCATTTCGACACAAGAAAAGGCTAGTGGTCTATTTGTCCATGGGATTCGGCAATCCATATGGAGAACACTGGTCGCCTGAACTAGTCATCATGTGGTCCGAACGACTCGAACAAATGGGAGTGAGTACCTTGGCGCTTAGCGACACCATTGGCTCAGCGACCCCGGAAGTGATCACGCAACTATTCAGCCATTTGATTCCCGCATTGCCAGAGATCCAGTTTGGAGCCCACTTGCATACGATACCGAACGACTGGCACCCGAAAGTAAAGGCGGCATGGGATGCCGGATGTAGACGTTTCGATGGTGCAATTAAAGGTTTTGGGGGTTGCCCTATGGCCACGGATGACTTGATCGGAAACATGCCTACAGAGAAGCTGCTTTCCTTTGCCACGGAAAATAAACTGCAGCACGGACTAAATTCCCTAGCATTCGAAACGGCGTATAATCAGGCTTTGAAGACCTTTCCACGTTGATTCATTTTGTATATTCCGCAAAACACGGTCATTAAGAAATTAATACTCACTTTTAGCGGAGCCCTTTTGGCCACCTTCCTTTTTGCTCAAAGTCAATCTTCCATTGGAGCTTTTATTTCAATGCCCTTGGGCGATTTTGGTGAGGCCAATGTCGAGAACGGCGGGTACGCCGAGAGCGGTTGGGGTATCGTTTTTGACTCCTACACCCACCCCTTTTAAAAATCAGTCGCATTGGGGGTATCGTTCACACAGTACTTATTCGTGGAATAACATGGACACTGAGACCATGGCGCAGGACTTTACCGAGGACCTTGGGCTTGAAACACGTATTTCCGACAGTCGCTACAGTCCATTATTGACCACGATTGGCCCTGATTTTCGGATCGATGCCAGTAACAAGATCTCCATTAATCTTTATGCGTGGGGGGGGAATCGTCTTCACGGATACACCTGCCTTCACGATCACCGTATTTGATGATATGGGCGATGAAGTCCTTAAAGAGGTTGTGAACTTCGACAACAATGTGGCATTCGGCTATAATTTCGGACTCGATCTCCAATTCAACCTTATCGAGGATTTCGTTTTCCTATCCCTCTACACTGATTATACGGGCATGAACCAAAAATCCACCGTTTCTTTTGATGCGGAAAACTTCGAGGGACTCACAAAAATGCGGTTCTTGAACTATGGCTTCAAGATCACCGTAATACCCCCCAACAAATAAAAATTGCCTACCTTTATCCCGTCTTGGGTTCTCAATTACTTTTTGCATTTGAGATTAATAGGGAATCCGGTGTAACTCCGGAACTGTTCCCGCAGCTGTAAGCTTCGCCAAGCGTTTCGATCCTCGCCACTGCACTGATCGTGTGGGAAGGCCCGAAACTGGGAGTAAGTCAGAAGACCTGCCTAAGTCTTTACTGATTGTTTAACCTTACTTCGGGATAAAGTATGCGCTTTAAATTACTATCTGCCGGGCTTTTGTGCGGCCTGGCCACTTACGTGAACGCACAAGTTACTGAGTTATCTGACCTTCAATTCTTTGCCGGTGCTGGAAGCGATACGGCCGGTCTTGTCATCGACTTTTTGGATGGCTCCGGATCCGTCGCATGGGGTGTGCTTTTCGATGGTTCAATCGATGGGGAAGGATTACTTGAGGCAGTTGCTAATGATTATCCGGGCTTTAGTGTTAGTATTACCACGGGGTTCTTGAATGATGTCGTTTACGGCACCCAACAAGGACTTGGTGGTCAACCCGATTACTGGGGAACTTGGTCTGGAAATCCCACCTCTTGGACCTCGAACCTAGGTATCGGTGCCGACGTACCTGCGGGTACCTGGTTCGGTTGTAGTTACATGGATTTCGATCCGGCTATCGAACCATCGGCTCCGGTAACGGCGGCACCTCCAGTAGCTTCTTTGATGGAGCGCAGCGATCTTCAATTGTCCGTGTACCCCGTTCCGGTGATCGAGAACCTCAACATCAAAGGTGATGAGAGAATTTCACTTGAGGTGTACAACGGGGCCGGACAGGTGATCATCAACCGTGAAGAAGCTATCGACCATCGCGTTCCAACCTCAAGTTGGCCTTCTGGCGCATATTTGATCGTGGCCCAGTCGGAATCCGGAAACCGGACCGTGCGCCGCGTGATCAAGTAATATGCGCCGATTTTACACAGCGATCTTATTCTTTATGTCGATTTTGGCCTACGGCCAGATGGACACCACCATGCTTTCCGATGTGGATCTTTGGGCCGTTCAGGTTCAAGGGTCCGAAGGGGCCTTGAACCTGCAACTCGATTCGTCCATGCAGGTCGGATACTTTAGGCTCTCTGAATCCATTTCAGCGGAGCTTCCGATATATGTAAAATCCTATGGCCCGTCTGCCGTAGCTACGTTTTCGGTGCGAGGTACAGGAGCACAACACACGGAAGTCTTGTGGAATGGAATGTCGGTCAATAGCCCTATGCTCGGACTGTTCGACCTGAACTTGGTAAGCCCCTCAGCATTCGATCAAATTGACTTCATATACGGTGGTGCGTCACTTCCGTCAGGAGTGTCCTCTTTTGGTGGTGCGCTCAACCTCAGTAATGAACCGCGATCCTCCGAGCATTTTCAGCTAAGACTACTACAGGTTTTGGGCAGCTACAAAACCAATCACACTGAATTTGATCTGTCGGCTTCTAATGGAGCCATATTTTGGCGTACAAAACTTCTGTGGGATTATTCTCTGAATGATTTTGAGTACACCAACCCACGACTAACCGATAGCCCAACATTCGTCAACGAACACGCCGAGGTGAATCAAAATCAGTGGATTCAGGAAGCCGGTGTACGTCTGAACTCTAACAATACCGTCATGGCTCGACTGTGGCTGCAGCAGAGCAATAGGCAAATTCCGGGGCTCATGTCGATATATCCGAACACTAGCGCTATGGATCAATCTACCCAAAACGACGTGCAACAACGAGTCCAAGCCGAATGGACATCCTCGGGAGAATCAATGGAATCGCAAGTCAGAGCGGGCTTCTCGAGCTGGGCCATCAATTTCGACGAGGATGAATCGGTAGCTCAAACATGGCAGGGTCAATGGAGAACCCAATTCTCCCTCGATAGTTTGACTGAGGTAGAGACCCTGTTGCAATACATACAGGAACAAGGCGATGTCGAAGCGTACCCAAACGGCGAATCTAAAAGATCTCGCTACGCAGCCGCATTATCGGTGAATAGACGATGGGAGTACCTACGGGGTGAGTTTCACGCTAAACAGGAGCGCATTCAAGGCGATTGGGCACCTTTTCAATACCAGTTGGGTATCAAGGCGACATACGGAGCGAAAAAGCAATGGGGGACTCGATTCCGAACAGCGACTCAAGTAAGATACCCAACCCTGAACGATCTATTCTGGGGAGTCGACGGTCAATTGAATTTGAGCCCGGAGAAAAGCTTTCAAAACGAAATCAGCCAGGAGCTTGAGTTCAACATCGTTGCAGCCACTATGGAAAGTCGAATTACAGGATTTACCAATCATGTCGAAAACTACATCCTTTGGCTGCCTCAATCTGACCTCACTTGGCGCGCCACGAATATCGATCTGGTCGAAATTCTCGGTGCTGAAGTTGACTTATCGGGAACCATGCCAATATTTGCCGGTAAATTGAACGTGGGTACGAGCTATTCCTACACCCAAAGTCGCGATCAGCAGGGCCATCAGTTGATCTTTATCCCACTTCATCAAGCTCGCCTTCACAGCAGTTATTCATTGAGGAAATTCACGTTCTCACTAAACTTCGTTTTCCAAGGATCCGTTTATACCGACCGAGAAAACGAATTCTACATGCCTTGGTACCAAACGGCGGACTTGCGATGTTCGTACAAATGGTACTGGGGCAAGCATCAAGTAGCGGCTTTCGTTCAAAGCGCTAACGTCACCGATGTTCACTATCAAACCATTCCACTGCGCCCGATGCCGGGCCGAACCTTTCAAATCGGAGCCCAATGGCGACTAAACGTACAATAATAAGGGCCATATTCATTGTCCTTGTATTAACGGGATGTCAAAACGAGGAAATAGGCCCCCAGAGCACTATAGAAGAGGGGAGTGGCGTCTTTGCTTTCGATGACGGTGTCCTCATAGGAAATGAAGGAACATTCAATTTTGGAAACGCCTCGCTCAGCTACTACCAACCCTTCGATAAAACTTCGGCTTCCGAAATTTTTGAAACCACGAACGACCTTCCCCTCGGCGATGTGCTTCAATCAGTCTACGAAGATGAAAACGACCTGTACCTCGTAGTCAATAACTCGTCGCGTATTGCCGTCGTTAACCCCGCTACGATGCGCCTGCGGCGCGATTTCCAAAACCTCGGATCGCCGAGATATATGGTGCGTAAAGACGACCGAATCTTCGTTTCACAACTCTTTGATTCCCACCTTTGGGTGATCAATACCGAAACAGGTGAGGTGCTCGATAAATGGGAAACCCCCGGCTGGACCGAGCGTATGGTGCTCGTCGATTCTATCTTATGGGTCGAAGATCAAGTAAATGGCGATCTTTTGGGCTTTGATCTGCGGGGCGATTCCCTGCGCCACCAAATAGATCTACCCGGAGGCGTTAGCGACCTGCTTCTGGCCGCAGGCCGTATGTATGCCCTAACACATGCGAGCATAGGTTCTGATTTGGTCGAGATCAACGCCTCTAACGGGTTTGTCATGCGAACTCACGATTTTGGCCCAAGAGATGCGTCGCACCTGCATTTCGTAACAAATGAAGACGCCTTTTACTTTTGGTCGAATGCCGAGATATACAAGTTCAGGCGGAACGATTGGATCTTTCAACCAAATGCCATGTGCTCAACGGGCGCTGCGAACGTGGGAACCATATATCGCGATCCATTGCTGGGCGATTGGTATTATACCGATGTACTCGATTTTGCTACTCGCGGCCGGCTTCACCACCTCGACCCGTTCTTCGATCCGGTCGATACCGCTCGTGTGGGCTTTATTCCGAAGATTCTTTTGAGACCGGGGCATTGATTTTATAACCAGAGCCTCGCGGCTCGATGGGCAACTTCAGCACCAATAGCGACACCCATCCCGCCCATGCGAACCGCGTACCTAACTCGACCCGATGCGCGACCGATAAGAGGTCGTTTGCCCTCGCCAATTGCCATGATCCCAGCCCATCTATTCTCGATCTCAAAGTTTGCCTCAGGTAAAATTACGACTTTAAGTAAATCCTCTAAATTGCTCTGGATCAATTTAGTAGTGTTCATATCTGTAGTGGTCTCCCCAAGGATATCGAGCTGTCTTCCACCGCCTAGTAAAACGCGACGATCGTCGAGATGTCTGAAGTAGTAGTATCCTTCGTTCATGTGGTAGGTGCCTTTAAACCCGATGGGTTTATCGGTGCGCGCCACCAGAACCTGGGCCCTGGCCGGACGAAGGTCGAGGCCCTTGATCAAAGCATTGGTTAAACCATTGGTGCAAAGCAATAGGCGATCTGTTCTCAACGTCCCGATATTCGTTTCAACTTCAACACCGGATTCGTTATCCGAGAGGTTCTTGACCTCTACACCATTCCAAACGTCTATGTGCAGAGCAGTCGTCTTTCGAAGCAGACCCTGTACCATCGACCAGGGGTTCAACGCCCCTTCCAAACGAAGTTGCGCCGTACCAATAACTCCTTTAAAACTTTGGTTTATAGGTTCCAGTTCCAAAGCATTCTGGGCATTCGTTGCGGTGTAATAGAGGTCGTTGAGTTCAGCTATACGCTCCTTTACTTCGATCCAGGACTCTTGGTCATTCTCGGTAAAAAGTTCAAATCCGCCGCAATTTTCGTACCTAATGAGGTCCTTATCAACCCAGGAGAATAACCTTTGAAGACCCTTAAACCTCATGGCCAAGGTCTCTATCACTTCGGCCCTGGGGCGTGATCGTAGATCTGCGATAAGTTCGGTTGGACACCCTAAACAGGCGAAACCTGCGTTTTTAGTGCTTGCGCCGTTGGGGAATAGCCCTCGTTCAACGATCCTGATTCGCGCACGGGGGTAGAGTTCACGATACGATAATGCAGAGCACAACCCAACTATTCCGGAACCTACGATCAGCAATTCGGAAGGGGATTCTATTTCCCTCTTTTCCCAGTAGGAAAAGGGGTTCATCTGCTTTTTGCAGGAAGAAGTGAGCTGCGGAAGACCCACTCGTACAAACCAAAGAATACACCTGAATAAACCAATGTGCCGAGGAATTCATTCCTGAAGAAAGGAATAGCGGCCTCGTAACAAAGCATGAGTCCCTGGAAGCTCTGAGGATAGCCGGGTGTCGTAGCCATCCAAACTCCAAAATTCGTGATAACGAAAAACAGAACAGATGAAATGAGAGTTCCAGACAATAATCGACATGTTGTCATTTTCGAGAGTACCAATCTACCCACCATGACCGACAAAACCATGGAAATAGCCATGTACATAAAGCCTTCAGTGAAGAAGATGAAGCTATCGTAATAAGCAGCGTATAGAATGTTATTGACCAATAAGTCGCTCAACCACAAGGCGGCGACCGGAATCAAAAAGTCGAGGTATTGTTTGCCAATTTTTGCGCCGGCAAAGAGAGCAATCGCACCAAGGGCAGTGAAGTTCGCGGGGTGAGGGATTAGACGACTCAAGGCGCCAATGAGGATCAATAAAAGTACAAATCGTTGTTTTGACATAGCAAAAGGTCTGTTGGGATCGTAAAATTAAGAATTCTCAACGACCTGGATGACCTATTATGGCTGAAGTGGAGTAAGTCCTCCCTGATAATACCACAGCGCACGTTTCGTGCGAAACTTTTGGCGTAATTCAATCAGCTTTTCCATCCCTTCGAGCCACTTCAGTTCTCTTGAGTTTACTACAAATAAACTGCTTTCACCGCTAAAAAATAGGGTGATCTCAGCATTGAGTAATTGAAGGTACCCTGAAACCGTAGTTTCGTATTGATCGGCCTGTTCCGTTAGGATAAGAAGCTCATTGCGCAGGGCCTTCCAATAATTGCTTGTTTTTACCCATGTTTCTCCCTGTTTAAGGTCAGTTTGCTCAACTTTAAAACGCGCTTGCTGCAGCGCGAAACGCTCGTCACGCAAGAACAGCGGGAGTTCTACTTTTAAGCTCCAGTAGTGGTTGCTGAAATTCCGGTCGGGCCCCTCACTCCCCAAGGATGAGTCGTCTTGTAATAAGTCGTACCGCAAGTTTGCCTTGGGTAGGATCTTTTGCGATTTAAGCCGTTGATCGAACCTCAAGAGATCGAGCTGGCTTTCGAATGCAAGCCACTTTGGATGATCCGACTGCAAGCTATCGATGGATAATGCCAGTTCTTGGGGCGATAAAACGTATTGAAAGTCGGCCAATGGACGAGGTCTGATCGAATCGGCCAGAATCAGGGAGTTCCCCAAACTATCCCAAATGAACGTGCTTGCCTTGAGCTGAGCATGGACGTATTCCTTCAGGGCCTCTTGACGCAAAAGTCTTCGATTTTGCCATTGAATAGATGCCTCAAGGGTGTCGATGGCCGGATAAAAACCTTCTTCAAAACCCTTTACCGTATTCTGATACCGCTGATAAGCGGTTAGTTCGGCATTTTGGCGGGTTCTCCAAACAGCGTAGCTTGCCGACCAATTCCAGTAGGCTTCCTGGGCTCTGTAAAAAAGATCGTTGATTTGATCCCTGATCTCTTGATCGGTTACTTCCTGACCCGCCTCTGCCATTCTTACTGCCGTTCTCTCCTCATCCGTTATCAGGCCTTGCAGTAGCGGTACTTCTATACCGAGGTACCAAAGTCCGGGTTCCGGAAGATCATTCTGTGGATTGAGGAATTCCCCTCGGTTTTGATCATATCCCACCTCGAACTGAGGCCCTAACCGAGTTGGGACGGTCAATTGACCGCCTGCCATGAAGTAGTATTCCTTTTGATCAAAGTCCTTGTTGCGAACTGATCCGCTCAATACAGGATCAAAGAAGCCGCGCATTTGTGGTACCTCTGCTTCTGCGATCATTCTAACTCGGTCGCTTTGGGCAACGAATGGGTGGTATTTACCCACCCATCCCAAATAGGTTTCGGCAGGTAGTATGGTGTCCTGAGCCGAAGAGTTCAGACTCACGACCATCCAGAGTAAGAGCGCGAGTTTTTTCATTTTTTTCCACCATTCATGATCCCTTTGCTCTCTTTGTCCAAAGGTGTTTCGTTCTTGTAGTACTCCGGCGGGAATCCGTTGAGCTGTCGCCAAATTTCGTACCAAACGGGAACGTCGTTGAGCAACAGGATACTGTTGGCTCCGGCCCCGAATCGAAGTGGAGCCGGCCAGGGTTCTTCACTGGAATCGGCTCTAAGTAAAATGCGGTACCGGCCATTTGCCGAAAGACTGTTGTCCACTGCAAATACCTCGGCGGCAAAGGTTCCAAAAGACGTGTTAGGCCAACCACTGAAAACAATCGCAGGCCATCCATCGAATTCTACTCGAGCTTTTTGTCCCGGTCGAATCAATGGCAGGTCTACTGGGCGGATATACATTTCAACTGCAAGTTGATAGTCCAAAGGCATTAACTCCACGATAGGTGTCCCTTCTTTGATGTTCTCTCCAATACCCGTTTTAAGAGCTTTAGTGACGAAAGCGTCTTGAGGAGCTCGAACGAAATAGAAGGAACGCCGAATCCGGTAATTCTCTAGTTGATTTCTCAGTTTGGCGATTTGCGACTCGACCTCCTGAAGCCCGCTTTGGGCAGAGAACAACTCACTTCGAGTCTTTGCGATCTTTTCGCCATACTCAGCTCGAGTAGTGGCCAGTTCGGTTTGCTGATTCGCATAATCGTTGTTCGCAGCAAGAGCATAGGAGTTCATCTCTTGCAATTTTTGCCAGCGCTTTTCTCTTTCGAACCTCGATACCAAACCTTGTTCAAAAAGGGTATCGGCCCGACTGTATTGAATTTTGGCGAGGTTTGCCGCAATGTTTGCCGCATCGGCTTTGAGGCTGTCCGATTGGACCTTTAGTCGAAGCTGCTTAAGCTTCAGGTCTCGAGATCGGATAAGTTGATCGATTTGCTCTTCTTGTGCAAGGATCTTTTCTTTATAAGCTTCGGCACTCTGCTCTTTAGCGGTGAGCTGTTCTTGAGTACGCGTGAGCAGTTCCGGATCGAAATAAGCGTCTTTGATCTCACTGATATGCACTAGGGTATCGCCTTTGCGAACGGTGTCGCCTTCCGTTACATACCATTTTTCGAATCGACCATCAATCGTGCTCTGAAGTGTTTGGATCCTCTGTTGCGGATACAAGCTCGTCACCCTTCCCGTACCGCGAACGTTTTGTGTCCAAGGCATGAAAAGCATGATGAAAACGATCCCCATGAAACTTAAAAGCCAATTGGTAAAGACTCGAATGGCCTTTGAGCTACTCGTGATGCGGAACGATAAATACTTATTTTCGTTGACCTTTCCGCGGATTGAATTTGGACTGATGTTTAACATGGCGTATTCGGGAATTCGTCCTTGAACCAGGTTCTTGTTTTCGCTTCTTCCCACGTACAGGTGTCTACGATTCTACCATTTTCCATATACCAAATCACGTCACATAGCTTTACCATTTCAGGATCGCTTGTAGACACGATCATGGTCCATGGACGAGCTTTGTCGGTTAGGAATGAAGGCATGTGATCGACCCATTCTTTGATCTTAAGTCGCCCAAAGTCCTCAAGCAACAGGAGCCGAGGGTCGTGAATGATCGCTCGGGCAAGTAAGATCTTCTGCATTACCGCTCTTGAAAGCAGTTTCCCTAGGGGTTGGAGCTCTGTGTCGTAACCGTTCGAGAGGGATTCGATCCACGAAGTCAGTTTAACGGCTCTTACAGCTTCTTGAACCTTTGGGAATGATATATCACGACCCAAGGTGAGGTTGTCGAGTAGAGAGCCTTGGAAAAGGTCTTCCTGTATGAGGTTGTCGCCGATCATGAACCTCAAGCTTTCGAGGTCCCAATTCTTCAGGGGGATTTCCTCATAACTGATTTGTCCTTCAACCTGATCGAATAATCCGGCCATTGCGGCCATGAGTGTCGACTTACCACTTCCGCTAGGTCCAACGACTGCTACACTTGAACCGGCGGCTACTTCTACGGATATGTCCTTTAAAGCATATCTCTGCTCATTGGGAAATCGATAACTTAAACCCTCGGAACGCAAAGTCATGGGGCCAACACCAGGCAGATCGTCTGCACAAAGCCCATCGTCTTTTTCCAGTGGCAGGTCCGTGACTACGCCGATCTTTTCGAGACCGGTCAATACGTCGTAGATCGTTTCTATGTTATTGATGATCTTTTCTACCGAATTGATAATAAGGATGATAATGATTTCGGCAGCGACGAATTGGCCGATATTTAGTTCGCGATTGATCACCAATAATCCGCCCAGAATAAGCAGTCCGCCTGTAACCAAGAACTTAAAAGCTACTACATTACTGAACTGAAAGAGCACGACTCGAAAGTGCGATTTACGGGCTTTCAAGTACTTCGCGACCAAAGTATCTGCTTTACCATGTGGAAGGGTCGACTGACCTGCCAATTTGAACGTGTTCATTGTTCGGGCCAACTCTTCGAGCCAATGGGCGACTTCGTACTTATAGTTCGATTCTTCTATGCTCGTTCTCAAACCTTTTGGAGACGTGAAATAGAATATCACGAATAGGAGCAGGAGTAGGATGATTCCATATAGAACGAAGAACGGGTGATAGAAGGACAGCAGGATGAGCCCAAAGAGGATTTGGAGTACCGCCGTAACGAAGTCGATAAGGATCTTCGGAAGACCCTTTTGAACGGTAAGCGTATCAAAAAAGCGATTTACCAATTCAGGGGCATGGCGGTACATTACCGACTCCGTTTTAATACGAGGGATTCTGTAGGCGAATTCGAATGCGCTTCTCGAGAATATCCTTTGCTGAATAAGTTCTATGATCTGTACTTGGAGAATTTGAAGTATCCCTGTGGCTAGGATACCGATGAGTACGATCGCGACTAACAAGATCCAACTGTTACTTACCCTACCGGCCATGATAAGCCCAATGATCGCCTGAATTCCGAGAGGAAGGGAAAGGTTGACCACCCCGCTGATTATGGCGAAGGTGTAAACGTAGAACAAATCCTTTCGATCGTTTGCGAGCAAGCGAAAAAATCGGGTCACGGGGAATATGTGTTTTGACACCATAAATCGTTAATTACGGTGCAAAAATAATAGTATTACTATTAATAGGCAATATTATTTCTATTAAAGAGACGTAAAATCCCCTTCAAGGTTCATGATGTTTTGGGCAGAAGGTCATATTTTTTCATTTGAGCATCCATGATGCTAAAATACAGTGGCGGGATCGTCGCGAGGAGTATCATACCGGGATAGCCTGTGGGTAATTGGGGTGAATGATCGTGGTGTCGAAGTATTTGGTACGGGTGCTGCGGTTGGTAATGGTGGTCGCTATGTCGAGATAGTTCAAAGAGGATCAATCGACCCAATGGGTGGTCGGAGTTCCAACTGTGTTCAGGTTTGGCTTTTTCGTAGCGATCAGGAGAAACCATTTTACGACTAAGGCCATAGTGTTCTATGTAGTTGACCGATTCGAGTAGGAGGAAACCAAGCACGGCGGCCCCTAAGTAGGCCAGAGTTGCGAATCTGCCCGCTAGGGCTAAAATCAATAACACCCAAGCGATTTGAATCACTTGGAAGACCACCATTTGCTTAGGGTCAAGTCGCCGCGCCGAGCTTACGGTTTGCGTGGTAGAACGGATCCAGAAAGCGTAAAGAGACTCGCGATATCGAGCCGAAGAGGGGTCTTGCGGTGTGCTAACATGCAGGTGGTGTCCGCGATTGTGCTCGATGAAGAAGTGCATGTAGAGACTTGTCATGAGAAGGGCTTGGGCCATTACTTGATGGTGTTTTTCGCGCCGATGACCGAGTTCGTGTGCGACGTTGATGCCGTTGACTCCACACATGATCCCCAATGCTGTGATCTTGCCCAGCACTTCCCACCAATGTAACGTCGGGTCGTCTATTTGGGTAAGGAAGACCAGCACAGCTCCAAATTGAAGGGGCAGATTTAGGTAGAGCCACAGATCGAAGAGTAGGTCCTTTCGCCTGTTCATCATGGTGGATTCATCCCAGTTGAATGGGTCGGGCGGAAGCAGTAGCTCGATAATGGGCAGCACGCCAAATGCAACGAGTACGCAATAGTAGGTGGCAACTCCGGAGCCGAAAAGGGAAAGGTAGGCCGAAAACGGAATGACCAGAAAAAAGAGGTATTTCGCTTTCGAGGGCACGATCATTTCGTCATTGGGAAGAATTCGAAAAGCTTGTCGATGGCCTCATCGATATTGTCGCGAATTTCTGAAATGCGGGCATCCATCATGTAACACGGTGCGGTTACGAGTTTGAGGTTGTTATCGACGGCGATCTGATGAACGGTTTTCATGACGGGTTTGGCGCCTACTGCAGCTAAACCCTCAGAGATTCCTTTGATATCGTATGGAGACGAGGCTTCTGTAGTTCCGACTGTTAGAGTCGCGTGGTGACCAGTGCCTTGGAGGGCTTTGGCGACAACGGTGGGACCCATACACAAAGCGGCGATTGGCTTTTTTCCATCAACGGCTTCGAGAACGATGCGTTTTACTTCAGGGTCAATCTCCGACTCAGGTCCACTCAGGGCCCAGGTGTTCAAGTTTTTCGCAACTCCGAATCCGCCCGGAATAACCAAGGCATCGAGATCCTTCATGTGAACACCGGAAATATCTTCGATGGCGCCACGTGCAATTCGCGCTGCTTCGGTGAGTACGTTTCGCGATTCGCTCATCTCGTTTCCAGTAAGATGATCGATTACTTGCAGCTGGTCTTTATTAGGTGCGAAAAGCTGATACTGAGCTCCGCGCTCGTCGATAGATAACAAGGTAAAAACAGCTTCATGAATCTCAGAGCCGTCGTACACGCCACTTCCTGAAAGAAGAACACCAATTCTCATAGTCGTATTTTGTATTGCTGTGAAGATAGAAAATAGTGTGATTTGGACTAATTTGTTCGAAAGGAGAATAATGTTGTAATGAAAACTCTTCCGGAACGTCTTAAGGTTTTATGAGCGCGAATACGTTTTATACTGAGGTTTACCCCCTACGCGATAAGATCTATCGGTTTTCCTATTCCTTGCTGAAGGTTTCGGAAGATGCCGAGGACGCCACACAGGAAATCTTATTGAAGTTGTGGAAAAACAAGAAGAAGTTATTCACGTATCGGAATGTTGAAGCGGTCGCAATGACCATGACCAAGAACCATTGTTTGGATCGCTTGAGGTTAAAAGCGAATCAGACCGCAGAGTTGAAGATTGTCGTTGAGGATGACGCGGATCTGCCGGACAAAAAAGCAGAGATCAGGGATGCTGCGAGAAAGGTTTTGGACCTGATGGAGGACTTAACAGAGCAGCAGCGTCAGATCGTAATGCTCAGGGACGTAGAGCAGTATGAATACGAAGAGATTGCGGAAGTAACGGGTCTCGAGATCAACACCATACGGGTCAATCTCTCCAGGGCCCGAAAAAAACTGAGAGAGGGATTGCTAAAGACAAACGCATATGGACTGGAATGATATAGCGAAAAGATTGGAACGGTATTACGCCGGTGATCTTTCGCTTCGCGAGGAGCAGGAGCTTCGGGAGGCTATGAGAAGTCCTGATCTACCCGAAGAATGGTATCCGGAACGGGATTACATCTTGGGGACTAGTGAATTAGCTGCTGAAGTTCAGTTGTCGGATGACTTCGAAAAGGAATTCAACAATTTGATCAGAGCTGATGAACGGATCAGGAATAGGAGAGGGCTTTATTGGATGGGAGGAATTGCCGCTTCATTGACCCTAATGTTGAGCGTGGTAATGTGGCCGGCAACGGAACCCGTGAAGGATCAGCCTTCGGGAATGATGCGCGCCAATGACTGGGAGCCCGCAGAAAAGGCAGTAAAAGAAACTAGAAAGTCCTTGGCTCTTTTAGAAGATCACTTGGAAGGTAGTAGATCAGCATTTAGGTATTTAGAAGCCTTGAGTGCTCCTGAAGAGGTGGATCATCTTAAAAAGATCGACCAGGTAAAGAAAGAATTATCCAAATAATTGATTTAACACGTAACATAAACACTTGAATATAATGAAGAAAGCAATGATTGTGGCGGTGGCTCTATTTATGGCCCCGATGGTATTCGGTCAAACCGCCTCCGACAAACTGTTCGAAAAGTACTCCGGAAAGGATGGCTATACGAGCATTCACATTACCCAGTATATGTTTCAGCTTTTTGCAGATCTAGACACGGATGAGGAAATGAAGGAATTCACTGAAATGGCCTCATCGATCGAAAGGATGAAGATTCTGACCGTGGATTCGGATTCACTACATCCTCGACGCGCTCAGGATTTCTACAAAGATGCGAGCAGCACGTTGCCGATCAAGCAGTACAAAGAACTGATGGTCGTCAAGGACGGGGATCAAACCGTTCTGATGTTGATCCAGGAAGAAGGGAAGATGGTAAGCGAGTTTTTAATGCTCGTGAATGACGATCATGAAACCGTTGTGATCTCCATCACCGGTAATATCGATCTCAATCAGCTTGCTCGAATGTCGAGTAAAATGAACATCGATGGGCTTGAGAACCTACAGGAATTGGAAGATCATGACGATGAAGACTGATCGAATCAATAAGTTTTTTCGCCTAGTGGCCATGGTCGTTGTTTCGACCATGGCCTTTGGCGCTTGTTCTACCAATCCGAGTGTACAACGGTACATTGTCGATCATGAGAATCGAGAAGGCTTCGCAAGCTTCACGGTGCCAGCAGACATCATTCAAATCCAGGAGAATGCCGAGGTTGATCCGGAGAGTGCAGAAGCACTCAATAAGCTGAATAACCTTGTAGTTCTTCGATACGAAAGGTTCGAAGAAGCTCCGGAGTTATTCGAAGAGTACTTGACTGAATTACACACCTGCCTGAGTCCGGAGCGTTACGAAGACATTTTCATGATGAATGACGGTAAAATGCGCTTTAGCCTTAAAGTAAAACAAGGTAATTCGAACCGCCTTAATGAAGTGATCGCACTTATGGAACAAAGCGATTCTTTTATGTTAGCGCGTTTAACAGGAGAAATAGAGCCCGATAAACTCGCTCAACTCATTCGAAAAATCGATTACCGTTCAATGATGGAGAACGAGCAACTAAAAGGATTAATAGGATCATAGTTCTTCACAATTGTGGATAACCGATGTTCAAATCTTGTTAATAAGTACGAACCCTCTCGACATCAAGGGTTTAAGAAAAAACGTATATTTAATCTCGAGAAATGACAGTGGTATGAACTGAAGTTATCTCAAGAGGAACATCAGACGCTACGGTGCTGAAACCTAATGAATAGGAGCTAATCTAGTTTTTTGGATGAGCTCCTATTTTCTTTTATACCCTGTGGGGTGCTGAGGAAAGATTTCTATCTTTGAATAAGGCACTGCTAACTGAAGGAGTATGAAAAAAGCACTATTCTCTCTAGCGGCGATATTCATCGTCGCGATTACTTTTGCGCAAACCCAACCTCCAACTGCATCTCCCCAAACGGTTTGTATTGGAACAAGCGCTACACTCACTGCTGCGAGCCCGCAGGTAGGCGTCACCTTTAGTTGGTGGGATGCACCTACGGCTGGGAATCAACTAAGTACCGGAGCGACATTCGTTACTGCGCCATTGAGCGTAGGAACGGTGTTTTACGTTCAGGCAGAATTGAATGGAATCGCCAGTGCGCGTACTTCCGTTCAGACCACAGTGGCAAACGTACCAACAGTAGGAGCCTCGATGGACACCATTTATGCATGTTCTGGTGATGTAGTGGCCATGAGTGCCACCATCAAGCACAACGTAGGACAGATTACTTGGTACGACGCTGCTTCTGGGGGTAATTTACTCGCTTCAGGGATGACGTATACATTGCCTTCTATTCCCCTTGGGGCGACCAGTTTTTTTGCGCAAACCAGTATTGGAAACTGTGTGAACCCCATCCGAGCGGAAGTGGTCGTGATCAACGTAGATGGTGTCATAACGCCCACGGTGAATACCACGAGCTTTTCGGTTTGTTACAATCAGTCAGTTACTTTAACAGGCTCTAGTAATGTCCCCGGCTTCGAGGTGCAGTGGTGGACCGATTCAGTGGGTGGAACGTTGATCGGTATAGGGTCAAGCGTAACGTTTAACCCTCAAACATCAATGGTGGTGTACGCAGACATCGAATTGAATAGCATAGCCTGTGATGACGAAGGTCGTGTTCCGGTGGATATAACCGTTTATCAACAATTACTGTCTCCCAACAACCATATATGTGCGGACCTTTCACCGAACTCGGTCACCTTTACATGGGACCCGGTTGCAGGTGCAACTGGTTATGAGGTGAGTCTCGATGGGGGAGCAACATGGATTGCGGCCAATACTCCGCCCACAAGCCATATAGTGAGCGGCTTGGCTCAAAACACGCAGCAAATGCTCAGGGTAAGAGCCTTGGACGGAACCAATGGATGTCCTCCCGGAAAGGAATCTGGAGACAAGACATGCGCGACCATCGATTGTGGTCCTTTGAATATTTCTGTGCCCCCTACATATGACGTGTGCTCTGGTGGTCATGTCACGGTTGTTTTGAGTGGATATTTCCCAAGTATCCACCGAGTTATAGTAAACGGACAAGTGATGAACAAGAGCAGTTTTACGTTTACACCTAGCTCTGACAGTACTATTAGTTTTACCATCTTTAATTATCTCTACCCGGAATGCGACAGCACTACCGTCAGCACTACGGTAAATGTCTACGATTTGCCTAGCGCGTCACCAACGGCTACGGCTCAGGATAGTGCATATCCCGGAAGCTCGGTCGATACGTACCTTTTTGAAGCGAACAGCAGTGGAAACGTCGTATCCTGGACCTGGGATTTTGGAGATGGATCGGGCGCTTCAACCGAGAACGCCATGCACACCTACTCAAACGCGGGATTTTATAATGTGACCTTGACAGTGACGACCTCAGACGGATGTACTGCGACCTTCTCCTTATATGCCGTTGTTGAGGTTTTCGAAGTACCCGAAATATTTATGCCAAATAGTTTTACCCCGAACGGTGATAACAACAATGATGTTCTTTATGTCTACGGTGAATATGTTGAGCTACAAGAATTCATCATTTTCAATCAGTATGGTGATGAAGTATTCCGAACCTCCGACATCAGCGAAGGTTGGGATGGAACCTGGAAAGGAGTGCAACAACCCGGCGGGGTATATATATTCCAGGCTTCATTGACCGATGCTCTGGAAAATGTTTATCAGGAGCAAGGAACCGTTACACTGATCCGCTAAAACCGAACCCATGAAAAGATCTTTACTCGTACTTACCATTCTGGGTCTTGCACTGCGGGTATCGGCTCAGGATCCGCATTTTTCTCAGTATTACAATACTCCCTTGATCACTAATCCGGCACTAGCTGGTCAGTTTGCCGGTCGGCTACGAGTCGGTGCTGTCTACCGCGATCAATGGTCTCAAATCCCCGATGCTTACGAAACCTTTGGATTAGGAGTCGATGGCAGATTAGGGAGCAAGTGGGGGCTCAGCGGACATTTGGTGCGGCAAACGGCCGGAGTTGTAGGTTATGAGCGATTAGACGCCATGGCCGGAGTGAGTTATGACATAATCGGAGAGAACGAAGGAGGGCACCACCTGGTTGGTGGAGCCCAAATTGGCATCATGAGCCACCAAATCGACCTAACAGAAGCAACTTTCGGCTCTCAGTATATTCCGGGAACCGGATTCGATCCTGGGAATTCCGCTGGGGAAAATCTCGACGATAATTCCAACACTGTACTGAACATGCACCTAGGTGCACTTTGGTTTATGGGTAAGCCCGGCCAAAAGATCGCGCCATTTGCCGGTGTAGCAGTGCTCAACTACCTACAACCCGACGCTTCCCTCGGTACGGCGGAAGATAGATTGCCCTTGAAGATCTATACCCATTTTGGGGCTCGATTTCAGTTGGGTGAGCGATTTAGCTTGAATCCTCATGTTCAAGTGTTGTACCAAGGTCCGGCCAACAGTAACATGGTCGGTGTAAATGGTCACTTTGCGTTTACTCCTGATTTTGCTTTAGCCGCAGGACTTGCGCACCGTTTGGACGAGTCCATTATTCCATACATCGGATTTGATTGGAAGAGTTTCTCTGTTGGAGCGAGCTACGACTTGGCTGTTGGTGATATCAATGACATCAATAAAAACAAACGATCATTCGAGCTTACGATCACCTACATTCTTCCGGGCTCTGAGATCGATGCTAAACCTGTTTGCCCACGATTATAATCTGTCCTATGAAAAAAGTTATACTCTTTACGATTCTCGTTTTCGCGGTGGGCATGACGTCTATGGGTCAGTCGGCCTATATCGATTACGGAGATGACGCCTTTGAAGACAAAGACTATGATATTGCCGCCCAATTCTATTCTGCAGCGGCTACTGGTGACAAGTCATTATTACCTGTTCGATACCCCTATCAGAATACCATCGCCTTAGGAGGGAAGCTCAGCAAGGTTCAAAAGCTGTACGCGACTAATCAAGCAGCGACATCGTACCGCTTTCATTTCGATTACAATAACGCGGCCGCATATTACGAGATGGCCTTTGAATTGGACGGAGGTGACACTCCTGAGAACAGATTCTGCTACGGCGTATGCCTCAGAGCACAAGAATCACTAGACTCGGCCAAGACGCAGTTCGAAAGGGTGTTGGAGGATTCTTCCTTCTCGAGCTCTGCCGATGCTGAATTTCAATTGGCAAGTGTAGAACTGGCCATCGAAGGAAAAGAACACCCTGAATTCGTCAAGATCAGTAAGGTGAGTGAACCCGGAGTGAACGAAGGCGGATCTTCAAATTACGGTGCCACAATGCTCGATGACGGTCAATTTATGTTCACCACGACTCGAGATTTGAGCAAAAAGTTCAATGTTTACCTCCAAACCATACAAACGACATCAGACTCCGGTGCGGTAGCCGTGTTGAGCGATGAAAAAGAAAAACAGCAATATGCCGGTGTTTCTTATTCCAACGCCAAAAAACGCTACTACTTCAATACGTGGTCTACGCTCGACGACAAAAAGCTATATAAAATAGCCTTCATGAACGTCGATGATGAGGAAATAACCATTCTTGAAGGAATTACAACCGAAGAATCCCGCGATCTATACCCATTCGTAACATCAGATGGAAGCACGTTGTACTTTGCTTCGGATAGAGCGGGCGGAGCTGGTGGAATGGATATATACAAGGTATCGTTGAGCGATGACGGAAGCACTTCAGGAGCACCTCAATCGGTAGGAGGTAGCATCAACACCTCTAAAGACGAAGTGACTCCCTATGTATCCGATGCTAAGCTCTACTTCTCATCAGACGGTCATCCGGGCTATGGAGGTCTCGATATTTTCATTGCAAATCTCCAAGGATCAGATGTTCAAAACCTCGGTTTTCCAATCAACTCAACGGCAGACGACGCCTACTTTACCAAGGGTCACCATGAAGATCATTTCTACCTCTCTACCGATCGTGAGGCGGGATGCTGCCTGGAATTATTCGAGTACGAGCGATTCCATTTATTCGTAGACGGTAAGATGCTGGAAAAGAATACACTCGCTGCTATTGATAGCGCGGAAGTCTTCCTGGTGGACAGTATATCCGGAGATACGCTTCAATCGATGTACACCGACGAAGAAGGGCATTATGAATTCGAAGTTGGATTAAATCAATCCTACCTCGTCTATTCAAGTAAACCATTCTTCAGTGCCGATAGTACGAGTGTTCGATCTGGTGATGTTTCGGATTATGAAGCAACCACGACCTTAACGAACGACGACCTTTTGATCTATCCATGGGCGTTCAAACTAGCCAATGTGTACTTTGACTTCGATAAGGCGACACTTCGTCCAGAGTCGAACATAACACTCGATAGCTTGATCAACATTTTGAATGCCTATCCGGCCATTCGGATCGAGATCGGTGGTCATACCGATGCCATCGGTACCGACGCGTACAACCAAAAGTTGTCACAGCGACGTGCGCAAGCCGTGGTCGATTACCTGATCGCCAATGGCATCAGTCTTGAGCGACTCGAAGCTATGGGATATGGAGAATCCATGCCCGTTGCTCCGAACCGCAAGGAAGATGGCTCTGACAACCCCGATGGTCGCGCTCTAAACCGACGTACGGAGTTCAAGATCGCCGACAAGAATTAAACGTTTAGTACGAAACATATTTTATTGAGTATCGCCCTCGCGGGCGGAATGCTACTTTGTGCGCAATCGAAGGATACGTCACTGACGGATCAACTCGAAAACATGAGCGTCCGGAGTATAGGTCCGCCCGGTATGAGCGGTCGTGTTACGACTATTGATGTCGTTCGTAACGACCCGAGTACGATCTATATAGGAACTGCCTCGGGCGGACTCTGGAAATCGACCAGTGGAGGAGTAGACCGGAATCCGATCTTCGACGATCAAGCATCCTTGAGTATTGGGGCAGTAGCGATAGCGCCCTCGAATCAAGAAGTCGTATGGGTAGGAACCGGTGAAGGAAATCCCAGAAATTCACAAAGCTCCGGCCGAGGACTCTTTAAATCCATGGATGGCGGAAAAAACTGGCAATTCATGGGACTGCCCAATGCGAGGAATATCCACCGGATTATTATTGACCCGCGAAATGAAGATGTGGTATATGTCGGTGTGCAGGGCCGGGCATGGGGTGAGTCGAATGAACGCGGGATATATAAAACCATCGACGGAGGCGAGTCATGGGATCGAATCTTATATGTGAATGATTCAACCGGCGTCGCCGACATGGTCATGGACCCAACGAACCCCAATAAACTAGTCGTCGCATTGTGGCAATTCAAGAGATGGCCGTGGTTCTTCAAATCGGGTGGAGCCGGCAGTGGTCTGCACGTGACCTACGACGGCGGAAAAACTTGGGAGGAACGGACCAATGAAAACGGACTACCGAAAGGTGAGCTTGGTCGTATCGGACTGGCGATCGCTCCCGGAAAGCCACAGGTGGTATACGCCTTGGTCGAGGCAGAAACGAACGGCCTGTACAGGAGCAATGACGGGGGGTTTACCCGGAGGCTGGTCAGCGAAAAGAACATCGGAAATAGGCCCTTCTACTATGCCGACCTGTACGTGGATCCCTCCAACGAGAACAGGATTTTCAATTTGTACAGCGTAGTCACGAAATCGGAAGACAGCGGTAAGAACTTTGATGTGATACTCCCTTACCGGGGAGCAGGTGTACATCCCGATCATCCCGCCTGGTACATTCACCCCGACGACCCGAAATTCATGATCAATGGAAATGATGGAGGTATGGCCATTACACGAGATGGTGGTAACTCATGGCGATTCGTTGAAAATCTTCCTTTGGCCCAATATTATCACATCAACGTCGATAAGGATGTTCCATATAACGTATATGGCGGCATGCAGGATAACGGATCGTGGAAAGGGCCTGCCTATGTCTGGAAATCGGGAGGGATCAGAAATGCTTATTGGCAAGAGCTGTATTTCGGTGATGGATTCGATGTTGTGCCTGAACCAACCGATAACCGGTATGTATACGCCATGAGTCAGGAGGGCTACGTGGGTCATGTCGATACTGAGTCAGGAGAAACACGGAGTATCCGCCCGACGGATGACAACTCCATTCAATTGCGATTTCATTGGAATGCGGCAATAGCCGTTGACCCTTTTGAACCATCAACGGTTTATTTCGGGAGTCAATTCGTTCATAAAAGCACTTCGAAAGGTGCGAATTGGGAAGTCATTTCGCCAGATTTAACCTCCAACGACCCCGAAAAACAGAAGTACGGTGAAAGCGGTGGCTTGACCTACGATGTTACGGGAGCTGAGAACCACACTTGCATCTTGGCCATAGAGCCCAGTACTTTGAAGAAGGATTTGATCTGGGTTTCAACCGATGATGGCAGGGTTCATATTACTCAGGATGGAGGAGAATCTTGGAGGTCAGTTGAAAGCAATATTCCCGGACTAAAAGAAGGAGCCTGGATGCCTCAAATAAAAGCGAGTCGCTACGACCCTGGAACCGCCTACTTGGTGGTTAACGATTATCGTCGGAACGATTGGAAGCCGTACCTGTACGTGACCACGAATTATGGGAAGTCCTGGAAGTCCATGGTCGATCTCGAAGTTAATAAGGCGGGTACGTTATGAGTTTTTATCAAGATCCTGTTGAACCGAAGCTTATGTGGTTGGGGTCCGAAAACGGATTGTATTTCAGTTTGAATAGTGGAAAGAAATGGCACCATTGGACACACGACATTCCAAATGTTCAAGTGGCTGACATTACACTGCAGGAGCGGGAAGGGGACTTGGTACTTGGCACCTTTGGACGTGCAGCGTACGTGGTTGATGACATCCGCCCGTTGAGGGCGTTAGCTTCCTAAGGAGAAGAGTTGTTAGAGACCTCGCTACGGGTATTCGACGCACCGACATTCTACCACGCGGAATTTCTTGAGGCAGCAGGCACGCGATTCGCGGCGGATGCGCATTACATGGGACAGAATCGCTATGAATTAGGGCGGATATCTTACATACTTAACGATACTGTTGATAAACCGGATACGGTGACAGTTAGGATCTTTAATGATAATTCCGAGCAGGTTCGCACTCTGTACTGGACGCCCGGGGAATTCGGGTTCAATAGAGACTATTGGTTCGGGGATCGAAAAGGTGTTCGCTCTTTGAGAAGGCCGAAGCCCACGAAACCCAATGAACCGGGTACCTCGCAGGTATTGCCCGGCGATTACGTGCTCGTTGTTGGTTATGACGACTGGACCGATTCGGCGAGAATTACCGTTGAGGCGGACCCTCGATTGAGTTATTCCATGGAAGACTACACGGTACACGCAGAAGTAGTTGATGAATACCTTGATCTGTTCGGTGTGTTGGTTGAGCTCAACGATCGAATGACTGATGTCGAAAAGCTCATTGGGCACTTTGAAGATGAGATCAGCGCGAATAAAGACACTGCACTCAGCGACGAACTGGATAGTTTGAAAACGAGCTTGAATTCAGCGAAGGACAGTTTAAATTTTATGCAACAATGGGTTCAATACGAAGACGATCGCGAAGAATCTGTGGATCCGCCGGAAGATCTCGAAGATATCATGTACGACGCTTGGGGGCTTATTGAAACCACCCAAGGAAGACCGGATGCTGCGGCTTATAAAGCCATACGGAGAGCTGAGAACCACGTTGGAAAAACGCGGGACGATTTCAATGATTGGTTGAATGCCGAATGGAAACCCGTCTTCGAATGGGCGAGTGGAGTGAACTTCAAGCCCGTGGAAGCCGTTGAACCGGTGAAATGAGGAAGACATTAATTGTTTTGACCAGTATGGCATTTGCCCTATTTGGTTGTGGTTCTTCGGAACCATTGGCCACTGTCGACAAGGTCGATGTTAAGCGATATGCCGGGCTTTGGTACGAAATTGCAAGGTTGCCCAATACGTTTCAAAAGAATTGTACATGCACAACGGCGCAGTACGAAGTTAAAGAAGGCTATATCTCCGTCCTGAACGAATGTTGGAACACCACCAAGAATAAAAAAGTGAATGCGAAAGGTAAGGCGTTCCCCGTTGAAGGATCGAACAACGCGTCGCTCAAGGTTCAGTTCTTTTGGCCTTTCAAGGGAGACTACAATGTAATTGCCCTGGATGAGGGGTACCAGTATGCGATGGTCGGTGCTAAAGATCGAAAGTACCTCTGGATATTGAGTCGTAATCCACAACTTTCCGAGTCGATAGTGTCCGAATTAAAGGCAAAAGCCGAGTCTTTGGGATACGACACCAGCAAGCTATTATTTACTGAACACCCGTGCCCGAAGTAATGCCGAAGAGCATTAATCCATATAACCTGACGATACTTGGCACCTATGAGACGCATTCTAAGGAAGAAGTTCAGGACGCGATGGAAAGAGCAAGTAAGGCCTTTGAACGTTACAGGCTATTGTCGTTTGAAGAACGCGCCAAAGCAATGCTTCGATTGGCTGAACTCCTGGAAGAGCGCAGTAGTGGTTTGGCAGAGTTCATGACAAGAGAAATGGGCAAACCCATTTTACAGTCTGTGGCTGAAGTAAATAAATGTGCGTGGGTATGCCGGTATTACGCTGAAAACGTGAAGGAGTTCTTGGGGGACAGAGAAGTCAAGACCGATGCATCGGAGAGTTTTGTGCGCTACGAACCACTCGGCGTGATCTTAGCGGTAATGCCGTGGAACTTTCCTCTTTGGCAGGTATTTCGATTTGCTGGGCCCACCCTGATGGCCGGAAATACGGCCCTATTGAAGCATGCGAGTAATGTCAGCGGTTGCTCATTTGCCATCCAGGAGCTTTTTGAATCGGCCGGGTTTGAACAGGGCGCATTCACGTCATTGATCATTCCGGGCAGTCGTGTTGATGAGGTATTAAGTGCCCCCAGGTGTAAGGGAGTTTCACTAACCGGTTCTGAAGCAGCCGGATCTGCTGTTGCCGCATTAGCTGGAAAGTACCTGAAACCATCGCTGATGGAGTTGGGAGGGAGTAATCCGTTTATCGTATGTGAAGATGCGAATCTAGACGGTGTTATGGATATTGCGGTGAATGCGCGCATTCTGAACAGCGGACAAAGCTGTATTGGCTAATCGATTTCTGATTCACGAAAACAGGATCGAGGAATTTACTGAACGGCTCAAATCGGCTTTCAAGTCACTCAAATCCGGGGACCCAATGTCCGAATCGTGTCAAATAGAACCTTTGGCGAGGGTCGATCTTGCCGAAGAGCTCGAAGACCAAGTGAGGCGCTCTTTGCACGCCGGGGCCAGTTTAGAGTTGGAGGTGGAAGAAGTCAGGCCTACTTGGAGTCCACGATCGTATCTGGAGTAGAAGAAGGAACGAGTTTGTGGAGCGAAGAGACTTTTGGCCCGGTTGCTGCCATTTCTGTATTTAAGGATGAAGAAGAGATGATTCGTAAAGCCAGACACTGCACTTTTGGACTTGGGATTACTCTCTGCACACAAAACATGGCTTGGGCTGGGTCGATCATCCCTAAGTTAGAAGAAGGAGATGTTTTCATCAATGAAATGGTGAAAAGCGATCCCCGACTACCTTTTGGAGGAGTGAAATCATCGGGTTATGGACGGGAACTATCGAAAGAAGGAATACTAGCCTTCGTCAATACCAAAACCGTGTTCATCAACCACTAAAAAAGATCAGTTGGGGTTTTTCTTACGTAGGTCAGTTGCAAAACGGCGGCCAAAACAAACATGAATACAGCTGCTACACCGAACGCAGTTGATAATCGGCCCGAGAGGGCGATAGGCCTTAACACGATTGGGCTAAAGAACTGCCCCGAAAAGAACGATAATGTGAGGATCCCGATGATGCGTCCTCGGTTAAATGGTTTGCTTTCCGAAATGAGCCACATGTTGGTGTTTGGCATAAGTGTTCCGAAAGCTAATCCTGTGATAGCCATGGCGGCGATCAGAAGGGCGTAAGATTCGGTAATTGCCGCCAAACCATACCCGATGCCCCCAAAAGTGAAGATGAAAACATAGATCTGAGCGAAGGTGAGCCGCTGTAGGATCTTGGAATATCGACTGCTTGTAAAGACACCGAAGAGGGTAGTGGTGGCAATGGCAACGCCCGAAAGTGCGTTTCGTTCGACACCCATTTCGCGTAGAAGAAATGGAATTTGTACAGGAACCATGTAAAAGAGCAGCATTCCGATAAAGGCCAATCCAAAGATCATGTATTGCCTGGCCGTTGGTCGATATTTATTGGTCGGGGCTTCGCGTTCGTTCTTATTGGGTTCGGGTAAGGAGGTCAGGGCCAAGGGAATTACGGTTAGCGCGAGTAGATAGATCAGAAACGGATACCCCAATTCAAGTCTGCCAAAAAGCCACTCGTTCCAACGAAAACGAAGCCTCCCATGGCCATGAAAACCCCTTGAAGTCCGAGAAATTTGCTGCGGATGTCGAGATGAAACAAATCTCCGATGAGCGTGTTTGTAACAGTCATGATAATGGCAACTGCCATTCCGAGTATCGCACGCCCGACGATAATACTGTAAAGGTTCGTTAAAAAGAATGCCGAAACGCCACTGAGACCGTAGGCCGTGAAACCAATGATCAGGAACCGTACCCTTCCAAAACGATCGATCAATCGTCCAATGAACGGGCCTGAAACTGCGATGACAAGTGCTGGTAGGGTGAGGACTAGTTTAGTAAGTATGTCGATGTTAGGTAAGTGGGCGTAGGTCTCCGCGATCAAAGGCAGCGACGGAGCCTCGGTAGCACCAGCCATGACTGTTAGTGTACCGGATATCAGTAGTGTTAGCCTTGCGTTTAATGAAATCTCGTACATGCCCTTTCTTTGGGGCATCAAAGGTCGCTAAAACGGGCGAATCTTGCCATTTAGAGAATTAATCTTATCTTAACAGATTCGTAGCACTCAATACCCAATTCTATATGATCCAAACCATCGAAAACCCAGAAACGGTAAAAGAGTTGCTGGAATCGATCGTAACACATCTCGAAAATCGCGGATACGAGAATATCAAGGCCGATCATCCAGATTACGAGACACCGACAAAATTCATTCAGCAAAACGACGAAAGTGAGCTCATTCCGGATGTTACTGCGCGCCGCAACGGCAGCAAGTACTATTTTGAGATCGCTCAAAAAACCGACAAAAAGGATGAATTGGTAAGTAAGTGGAAGTTGTTGGCCACAATGGCTCACATTAAAAACTCTCAATTCAAGGTGTTCGTGCCGCACGGAAGCATGCAATTCACGCGTCGAATCTTAAAGCAGAACAACATCGATGCGGGTGTAGTGAGCATTTAAAACAAAAGCTCAACATCGTCTTTTTGAATTACTGTCGCCTGGTCGAGTCCGAATTTCGCCACGGCAGATTCAAGTAACTCGTCCCGAACGACTATCAGTAAATGCCCGGCCTTTCCGGGCTTTTTCCATTTGTCGATGACCTCTTCGATCTCGGGGCATAATCCTTTATCACGCAGTTCGAGCTTTCCGAGTTCGTCAATTACATTCCAAAGCGCCGGTTCTTTGGCCATGGATAGCAACTCTCTCTTCATGGAATCAAAGGCCGCTGTGTAAAAATGATACCGCCCAACCGATAGGGTGTCGTTGCCGGGTTCAACGGCTTGCATCGCTACGGGTTCTTTACTGCCTTGCGGCAGGATGTGTACCTCGCGTCCACGGTCTAAGTCAGGAGTTAGGAATCCCCGTACATCGGTCCGTAGGGCCAAAACCTCTCCCAGCTTAGTCGTTTTGCCGCTGATAATCGGTCCCGTCAGCAGAATGATGTTCGATATCATAACTCAAGGCGTATTCGAGCCATACGGTAAAAAAAGTACGCAATTTCCTATTGGGAGCCGCTTTGGCGACCTTTCGCGCTTCGGTAAGCAGCGCGCGCAGTATCGGAATGAATTGACGGATACTCGAAAGGGTATCTCTATAGCGCTCCTGCCAATCCGAACTTCTCCTTCGCGCCGAGAGGCGCAGAATAGGAAGTAAAACGGCGAACCACAAAGCCGTGATGAGTAGTGCTCTGGCCAGACTGCTAAACGCGAGGGCCCAGGAGTTTAAGAAATAGCCCTGCGCTGCCACGATCAACAAAGCAGCCAACGCGAACCACACTATTGGACTTATCCGGATTTTACTCTTCTTGTTGCTAGAGGTGGTATCGGTCAAGGTTTGCGGTGGCCGTCGATAGGTGAAATCGTGTTCTACCAAGGCACTGTTTAGCATCCCGATAAGCAAACCTCCAAGGGCGTAAAAACCAAAGAATAGTCCAATGAGCCACGATGATGCGCTTATTTTGGGTAAGAGACCGCTCATTTGCGCGGTGATCTGTGCTCCGAGAACATCGATCGATTGCCATAGCGTATTTCCGAACAGAAGGGTCAGAATGATCACCTTTTGAATCGCAGAAAGTAAAACGGTTAGTACGGTCAAAACCAGGGTTTTTGGGCCGAGCCACCTCTTGCCAAGGAAGAATAGGGCACCCAGTAGGATTTGGATTCCGACCGCGAAATACGCCGTGGGAGGGCTCTGTGGCGATAATACTTCTTTTAGAACGAGTACCAGAGCGCCTGATGTTAGTATGGTCTTAGCCGGTTTAACGGTAAAGCGGGCGATCAACGCCATCCAGAGAATGGCCAATCCTCCTACGAATAATCCCGTAAACGGAAGCCTAAAAGCATGCAAGAATCCACCCAGCCCCGTTTCGGTCAATGCCCAAAACGCCGTCAGTCGATTTACGGCTAATCTTCCGTCGAAATAATTCCTATTTTGCCAATTCACTCGAACTCATTGCCCTATGCCCGCACCCCAAACCCCCGGTGAAATGGAAGCCATCATAATCGAGCAATTGCCCGAAAGGTACGGCAAAACGCTTGAAGATTGGATGGCGATCTGTGCTGCAGCCGGACTCGAAAAGAAGATGGATTTCGTTCGGTTCCTCAAGCAAGAACACGGAGTCAAGCACGGCGAAGCCTTTGTATTGACACAAATCTATTTTAACGATGGTAAATTAGTTTACGGTAATCCCGAGGCCCTTTTACAGGAGCAGTATAAGACCTCGGAAAGCCGTAAGCTCTACGATGATCTTTCCGAAACGATCGTGAATACCATTGATCAGCCCGTGAAACTAGGCGTATGCAAAGGCTACGTCTCGGTGCTGGGAGCCAAACAATTCGCGGTGATCTTGCCGAAACGCGGTTCCATATGGATCGGTTTGGCTTTGGGTGATGAGCCGACGACCGAAGTCCTCAAAACCGCCAAGAACATCGGTGGAATTGATAAGATCAATCGATATGTCGAGATAACCAACATGAAGGACTGGTCGGGCCAAATAGCCGAATACATTGTTCAATCGTACCGCTTCAACTCCTAATCCGACACTATGAAGATCAAATATTTACTCTTAGCATTGATTTGTGCCTGCGGCACGAAGGCCACGTACGCTCAAATTCCTAATCCTCCCGAGCACAATGACTTCCCGGAACTCGAGTGGAGAAATATCGGGCCATTTCGCGGTGGTCGAAGTGCCGCAGTTGTTGGGCATCCCAGTGATCCCAATCGATTCTACTTTGGAAGTACAGGTGGTGGAGTATGGCAGTCCGACGATGCCGGTCAAACCTGGTTCAATATCTCCGACGGATATTTTGGTGGATCCATAGGATCCATTGCGGTATCCGATTGGGACCCCAATGTCATGTATGTCGGAGGTGGAGAGGTGACCGTTCGTGGAAATGTATCGTACGGTTATGGTGTCTATAAATCAACCGATGCCGGTAAGTCTTGGAAGCACGTTGGACTCCCGAATTCATGCCATATTCCTCGAATTCGGATTCACCCCAAAGATCCAAATCTGGTATATGCGGCGGTGTTGGGCGATCTATTCAAGCGTACCCCGGATAGAGGGGTTTATCGTTCCAAAGACGGTGGAGAGACGTGGGAAAAGGTGCTCTTTGCAAACGAAGATGCCGGAGCTGTTGATCTCTACATGGATCCGACTAATCCAAGAGTGCTTTATGCCAGTACCTGGCATGTTCGGAGAACACCGTATTCTTTGATATCGGGCGGACCCGGAAGTGACCTTTGGAAGAGTACCGATGGGGGAGATTCCTGGCAAAAGCTATCGGACAATCCGGGTTTTGCGAATGGTCCGCTGGGCATTATTGGCGTTGCCGCATCTCCTTCGCGTCCTGAGCGCGTGTACGCTATCGTTGAAGCGCCCGAGGGTGGAGTGCTCAGAAGTGATGATGGTGGGAAATCATGGCGGCGCACCAATTCGGACCGTTCGCTTAGACAGCGTGCATGGTATTATTCACGAATTTATACGCATCCGACCGATGCTGACCAAATCTATATCATGAATGTCAGCTATCATCACTCCAAAGATGGAGGAAAGACCTTCAGGTCTTCCTGCGCACCACATGGTGATCATCACGATTTATGGATCAACCCAAATGATCCGAATCGAATGGTCATTGCTGACGATGGAGGAGCACAGGTAACTCTTGATGCCGGGGATAACTGGAGCACGTATCACAATCAGCCCACCGCGCAATTCTACAGAGTGGTAACCGATGAACATTTTCCTTACAGAGTCTACGGAGCTCAGCAGGACAACAGCACAATTCGGATCTTGAGCAGAAAAGATGGTGGGAATATCGGAGAACGAGATTGGGAGGAATCCGCTGGTGGTGAAAGTGCCCATTTGGCCGCGGATCCACGAAATAATGAAGTCGTTTACGGTGGTAGCTATGGGGGCTTTTTAACGAGGTATAACCATGCCAACGATCAAAGTCGCATAATCAATATATGGCCCGACAACCCGCTTGGGGCTGGAGTTGAATCGATGAAGTATCGGTTCCAATGGAATTTTCCGGTGTTCATTTCTCCTCATGACCCCAACGTACTCTACGCTACGTCGAACCATGTTCACAGGTCTACTGACGGCGGCCAATCCTGGGAGGTAATCAGTCCTGATCTCACTCGGAACGACAGCGCTCGAATGGTCAGTTCAGGCGGGCCGATCACTCAGGACAATACCGGAGTAGAATACTATTGTACCATTTTCGCCGCTACGGAATCGGCCCGAGAGCCCGGACTGATTTGGGCGGGTTCTGACGATGGATTGCTTCACGTGAGCAGAGATAATGGAGTGCAATGGGAAAATGTTACCACGAACAAGCTGCCTGAATGGAGCATGATCAATAGCCTTGAAGTAAGTCCTTGGGAAGATGGTGTAGTGTATGTAGCGGTTACGAGGTACAAGCTAGGCGACTACCGGCCTATGCTTTACAAGGTTAGCAACTACGGAAAACAATGGGCTCTCCTTTCGGAAGATTTGCCTAGCGATGATTTTACTCGAGTGATTCGCTGTGCACCGGCAAAGCCCGGATTGCTATTCGCCGGTACTGAAAGAACAGTATGGTGCTCAACGAATGATGGTGGCGATTGGGACTCGCTAAAGCTCAATTTGCCCATTGTGCCCATTACCGATCTAGCAGTTAAAGAGAACGATCTTATTGCGGCCACTCAAGGCAGGAGCTTCTGGATTCTCGACGATATTTCCCCGTTGTATGATGATTGTAAAGGGGTTGAAGCTCCAATGTTGTTGTCTCCGTCTGATGCCTATAGGTTGTCGGGATACGGCGGGGGTAATAAAACCTCGGGCAAGAACAGACCGGGAGGTGTTTTCGTTGATTATTACGTTCCTGAACTTTCGGAGGAGGACACCCTCACTTTAACCTTTGTCGAGGAAGATGGAGAAGTCATCAAGACTTTCAGTTCACACCCGGAAGAAGATCAGGATAAACTCAGTAAAAACTCGGGCTGGCAGAGGTTCATTTGGAATATGAGGTATCCAGATGTCGAGGAATTCGAAGGTATGTGGATGTGGTTTGCGGGAATGGATGGCCCAATGGCACCTCCGGGTAGTTATAAAGTCGTGATGGACTTGAATGGAGAGCGCTTTGAAGAATGTTTTTCACTCTTGTCGGATCCTCGATCTGAGGTCAGTGATGAGGCTTTGGTGGAGCAATTTGCGTTTTGCTGGCAAATCAACAGGAAAGTGAGCGAGGCGCATGTCGCGATCCGGAATATTAGAACACTCAAAGAGCAAATCGCTGCAGTTGAGGCGAGAACAGGAGAGGAGGACTCCTCTATTTCGGTTCGGTTAAATGAGCTCAAAGAAGGTCTTTCCGAAGTGGAAGAAACACTTTATCAGGTAAAACTATCCAGCAATCAGGACATGTTGAATTACCCGATCAAACTGACGAATAAGTTAGGCCACGTTGGAGCGATCACTCAAATCGGGAATTATCCGCCAACGAATCAAGCGAGAGCCGTGGCAAACGAGTTGACTATGGAGGTAGATAAGTTCTTGACGATTTTCTACGATCTCTTCGAAAACGAAGTTGCCGCTCTTAACAAGGCAATTCTCGATGCGCGGCTTCCGGCCTTGCTTATCAGCGAAAGCGATATGTGGGTAATAGAATAAAAGAAGAAAGGGGTCTTCGCAGCTCGGCTCGTCAGTACGGCGCGGTTTAACTTCCGTAAAGCGAAGCCCCCTTTCTCCGTCCTCATGGAACTCTGCTTCTTACCCGGCCTTTTTCTTCGGACCGGTCATGACCAGTTCGTTAATTACGATTTCTGTGGCGTAGCGTTGCTCACCCTCTTCGGTCTCATAGCTTCGGGTCTGGATCTTGCCATCAACGGCGACCTCACTGCCTTTTTTGAGGTACTCTTCGGCAATTTCGGCTGTCCGCCCCCAGGCGATCAAGCGATGCCATTGAGTTTCAGTGACTAGATCCCCGGCTTGATTCCGATAGATCTCATTCGTGGCGACTGAGAATTTGGCCATTTTACGACCGCTTTCCATTTCTTTGATTTCAGGGTCAGCACCTAGATTTCCAATGAGCTGCACCCGGTTTCGAATACTTGACATGCTGTTCTATTTTAGTTCGAAAGGCAAGGTGCAGCAAAGAATCTGTTCTATTCGGTTGAGAAACGTTTATAAACGTTTAATAAACAGCTAATGGGAATATACTCTTATAAGCATCTCAAATTCAGGACATAAGGAGATTTTGTTATCTTCATGCATCGCTAAACCCCGAACCTATGAAACTGCTCAAAAAACTACTTATCGGAATCGTCGTGGTTCTAGTACTCGTGATCATTGGAGGTTATACCTTTCTCAGAACTTCCTTTCCAAGGGTATCAGATGCACCGGACATCACTGTTGAGATCACCTATGAACGCCTTGAACGAGGTGAGTACCTAGCACATCATGTCTCACTGTGTATGGATTGTCATGGAACACGCGACTGGAACTTAATGACCGGTCCGCCCGTGCCCGGATCGGAAGGATTAGGAGGAGAACGATTTGGCCCCGAGACGGGGTTTCCCGGAAACTTCTATTCTAGGAATATCACTCCAGCGGGAGTCGGAAACTGGACCTGAAGGCTTCCCTGTTTTTCATACAATTTAAAAATCAACTAATTTTAAATTATGATGAAAAGATGGATAATTGAACAGTTAGGATGGTTTGAAAATGTGGTGGATTCTCTGATGGGGCTTTCTTTAGTGAAAGTGTCGAAATTCTTTGTCTCCCTGATTAAAGTCATTTCGAATGGGTCATTTTGAAGGCCTCCCTGTTTTTCATACAAAGAGAACCGTCGTTTAAAGCAGATGTATGCTGACCTTAGTTTAGATCACAGGATTTTAAAGGATATCGTCGAAAAAAAAGCCCTAGAGCCCTGTGAGCGCAAAGAGCTTGCTCAAGCTGTTGTCAAGGAAGAAGGTCTGAGTGTAACCAGAGCTTGTGAGATAGTGAGTTTGAGTCGGTCTATGTGGTATTACAAGTCGCGTAAAGATGACACAGAGGTCATTGACAAGCTCATTGAGATGAGCGAGATCAAGCCCAATCGTGGTTTTGACTACTATTATCACCGCATACGCAAACAGGGCTTTATATGGAACAGGAAAAGGGTCTTGAGGATATACAGGTTGCTCGGGCTTACAATGCGCAGGAAGAGTCGCAAAAAATAAAGAGTCCCCTGAGGCAGCCCTCTGGGCCAAGGGAAGTCCGGAGTATGGATTTCATGTCCGACAGTCTGATGAGCGGGCGCAGCTTCAGAGTGTTCAATATCATTGATGACTATAACCGTCAGGCGCTTTGCACTACCCCCGACTTCTCCATGCCGGCCATACGTGTCGTCTCCCATTTGAAACAGGCTATAGAGATCTATGGGAGACCATTGGAAGTACGGGTAGATAACGGTCCTGAGTTCCTGTCGAGAATCTTTGTCCGGTTCTGTGAGATCAAGGGCATTGGGATCAACTATATCCAACCGGGCAATCCGTCACAAAATGGATATGTAGAACGACATATCTGTTCAGGAACCTAGAGGAAGTACGAACACAGTCCCAACTATTCAGGGAAGATTACAATGAGAACCATCCCCAAAATCATTGGGCGGGAAGAGCCCCAAGGAAATTTTAAACGATTTTTTCAAAGGGGCTAGCTCTTTTGAAAAGCATTTTGTTAATTTTAACACTGTGTGAAAAAGGGTAAGTCTTCAGACCGATGGTGAATTATACCGTGCTATTACGGCTCGAGTTAGTCGCGATGGATCCCCGCTTTTTCCCATAATGCCTTGGGAACACTATGGTAAAATGGACCAGGAAGACATTTATTCCATCATCGCCTATGTGAGAAGTCTAGAGGCCATCCCTTCTGAAATACCGGCCTCCAAGGCCGATTTTCCCATGAACCTGATTATGCGTACACTTCCACACGATGGTGAACCAACCAGATTACCTTCTACGACCGATGAGCTTACCTACGGCGAATACATGACCAATGCCGCCGGTTGCTACGATTGTCACACGCCATCTATCAAAGGTCAATTCATCGAAGGAATGGGTTTCGTGGGCGGAATGGAGTTTAATTTACCCGCAGGAATCACTCGTTCATCGAATATTACACCAGATGAAACGGGCATCGGAGACTGGACCGTAGACGAGTTCGTTCAGTGCTTCAAGGCTTTCGATAGGCAAGATTTGGAGCGAATCGACTTTTCGAAGGATTTTCAAACACCCATGCCTTGGTCCATGTATGCCGGTATGAGTGAAGATGATCTACGCGCTATTTTCAAATATCTGAAGAGTTTGGACCCCATCGAAAATGAGGTGCAGCGATACACCGCGATGGCGTCAGAGTAATTCTTTTATCTTAGGGAAATGATCCGCTCGGATTTCCCATATATACCTGTCCCTCGATTGTTTTATCCCTTCGAGGAAGAAGCACCATTCGATAAGTGTTCGCGTTGCCATGCCGAATTACTCGAGTCGAATCGTGAGTATATGATTGAAAAGGCTCTGAAACCCGGAGACACTATTTATGAATACACCATCTGCTTTGATTGCATTGAAAAATCGAGAGGCGGAATAAGTAGTGATTCCATGCAGTACATGGAACGCTTCTTTCTGGAACGTGTGCGCCCCGTTGAGCATCGGGCCAAAATGATCCGGAAATTCGATTTGGATTATCGCTTTTGGCTCGATCATTGCGTTGTAAATGGTACACCGGTCGATCAAATGCACGAGTATCAGATCATGGCTCATTGCCAAGGCCCCTATATGGTCTTTTCAGTATTTCCATACTGTTTGGGAGAACATGCAGCCGACGAACTCGTTTCAAATTTATCGGTAGCGACCTTGAAAGAGCTCGACGAGTTCGGCGACGAGTTGATCGATATTCCTCCAGAATTACGCGAACTTTGGAAGCGAAAACCGGTCTTAATATAATCTAGACCACTGTCTATGAAGAAAATAGCGCTATTATTTCTCTTGTTCCTCCTGGCTTTACCCGGAGTGGCCCAGGTGAAAATCCAGCCGCAGGCTGGCCTCACTCTATCCCGACTCACCACTGATGAAATCATCGACAAGAGTGAGGCACGTGTGGGAACGGACCTTGGGGTGTCTTTCCGATTCGGAAATAGGGCCTATTTCTACCCAGGCGTCTATTGGAAGCGCTGGTCGAGCGATCTTGTCGTTCTCGGCTCCGACACACTTGGTCCAGCGAATTTCACCCTCGACGTTCAATCCATCCAAGTGCCCGCGCGCCTGGGTGTGAACCTCGTTCATGGCGATCTCTTCAAATTGCGCATCAATGGTGGACCTGCTTGGACGCGTGTGGTCAAGTTAGAATCGGACCCCATTGACCCGGAAGCCTGGAACATCGAAGACTTCAATAACAATATTTGGTCGTGGCAAGCGGGAATGGGAATCGATCTGTGGTTCCTTACCCTTGATGTCACCTACGATCAAGGAATCAATACCATGTTTGTTGAAGGTGACGCCGAGAACCGAATGTTGTCACTCGAAATAGGGGTCGTGTTTTGAGCCAGTCGATTGATTGGAACGACTTCGAAAAAGTTGATATCCGTGTCGGTACCATCATAGAGGCCGAACCCTTTCCCGAAGCGCGAAAACCCGCCTACAAGCTTAAAATTGATTTTGGACCGCTGGGCATTAAACGCTCCAGTGCGCAGATCACGGATCGCTATGATATTAAGGCCCTCGCGGGCCGAAAAATAGCTGCAGTGGTCAATTTCGCTCCTAAACAAATTGGTCCTGTCCTGAGTGACGTTCTCGTACTTGGGGCTATTACCGACTCAGGCGTAGCATTGCTTAATGTTGATCACTGGGCAGAAAACGGTACGCGCATAGTATAAGGAATAGAGGTTTTTTCCTATTTTCAAGGAATAATCTCTCCATTATGCCAGATACCTCCATTTCAGCAGATTTCTTTCTGAACCACCCACCAGTTCGAGAGCTCATCGAAAAAGCGCGTGCCATCAAAGCCGATCCGAATCGAATCTATTCCTATGTGGTCGACGATGCCGGATACCAATATGCCGATCTAGTTCAAGAGGGGGGGGAGGGGTGCTAGGAATCGCACTTCTGGGCTACACTCATATCATGGAAGAAGCCGGAATACGGTTTTACGACCTGACCGGGACATCGGCCGATGCTATCAATACGCTCATGATGGCCAGTATTGGAAAACTCGAAGATCCCAAGAGTGTAGTGGCCCTTGAAGCGCTTTCGCAACAAAACCTTTTCGACTTCGTCGACGGAAACCCCAAAATAAAAAAGACCATTCAATATCTGATTGAAGGAAAGGACGGCCGAGCTAAACGACGCCTGATCTTTCAAGGTTTAATGATCCTCGGACTGCTGCGCACGAAACTTGGAATGAACCCAGGAGTAGTTTTCAATAAATGGCTCGAGAAAATTCTCGAAAAGCAGAATATCAGGACCACTAAAGACTTGACCGAGAAAAGGGTAAATCCCGCCGGGTTCCGCGAACGCAATTCAGGCCCATTCAATCTAATCCTCGATGGGTCGTTATCGCCTCCGACGTAACCACTAAGACCAAGGTTCAGTTTCCCGCAATGAGCGGACTCTATGTTCACGACCCAGAACGGGAAAGTCCGGCACGCTGGGTTCGGGCGAGTATGTCGGTACCTTTCTTTTTTGAACCGGTTCGGTTTGCTGAAATCCCACAAGGGGTTGCGGCCGAAGAGCTTTGGTGGGAACATGCGCGCTACAAAGGCCCAATTCCTAAACAAGTCGAAATGGTTGATGGCGGTATGCTGAGCAACTTCCCGATAAATGTATTCCACCGAAAAAACTCAGTTCCGCGCCGACCTACCTTTGGGGTGAGGCTTTCCCAGTACCGTCAGGCTTTCGGGAATACTAAGGAGCTATTTCCGTTCTTAGGAGCTATGGTCAGTACCATGAGGCAAATCCACGACCTCGATTTTTTATTGCGAAACGAAGACTATAGCCACCTGATCTGTAGGCTAGACGTAGATCAAAAGTTTCATTGGCTGAACTTCAACATGAGCGACTCTGAAAAGCGAGAGCTATTCCTAGCAGGGGCTCGTGGGGCTATTGCCTTCTTGGAGCAATTTAATTGGGATGCGTATAAAGAAGTTCGCAGGTCTTTGATCACCTAAGCACGTTATTAAGTCACTATCGGACTTATTTATTCATTGTACTCCCATACTGGCCCTTGGCTCTTTTTGTGTCCCTAGGAGGTTTCAAATTGCAGTATGGAACAATTGAATTGTAAAAACTGTAACGAGCCCTTATCGGGCCGTGTGGACAAAAGGTTTTGTGATGATCATTGCCGAAATGCTTACCACAATGATTCACGGCGTGCGCGCAGTGCCCAGAAAAGAACCGTTCAGGTACACCTGAGCCGAAATTACCGAATTCTCTCGGCACTGCGCGCACGCGGTGTTCGCGAGGTGCACGAGGAGTACTTGCGCGGTCAAGGCTTCGACGACCGGTTTTGTACCGAACGTTCTCAAGAAAACACAACCATCGTGTTCGACCTTATGCTAGAGCGTCGCGATAATTTTAGTTTTCGACTGTTGGGCAGGCAGAACTAGGAAAGAATATTTTAATTTGTACCCAACCCTATCTCTATGCGTAAACTACTGTGGTTGATCCTGTCAGTAGCCACTCTTTATTCCTGTACCGACTCATACGACCCTAGCCGCCAATTCACAGGGGATGCGGAAAGTCTCGAATTGGAGTTCTTGATGGCGAAGGATAGTGCGGTGATCGAAATCCCCGCCGGACACTTTCACTTCGATCGCTCCTTAATTCTCGACGGGGTCGATCACGTAACGGTGAGAGGGGCTGGGATAGATCAATCAGTACTGAGTTTCGCAGAACAATCGGAAGGGGCTGAGGGACTTAAGATCGTTAATGGAACCAACATCACCCTCGAGGATTTTACCATTGAAGATGCGGCTGGAGACAATATCAAAGTCATGGATACAGATCAAACCACCTTTCGTCGAGTAAAGGTGGCCTGGACAGGCGCCATCGACGAAAATAACGGCGCATATGGTTTTTATCCGGTCCAGTGCAAGCACGTTCTTATTGAGGAGTGCGAAGCGATGGGTGCCAGTGATGCCGGTATGTATGTAGGGCAGTCCGATTCGGTGATCATTCGCTACAATATCGCGTACCAAAACGTGGCCGGAATCGAGTCAGAGAACTCCCGCTGGGTTAAGATCCACAATAATAAAGCCTACGACAACACGGGCGGAATTCTGATCTTTGATCTGCCTGGACTCACTCAATACGGTAAAGACATCGAAGCATGGGACAACGAAGTCATTAACAACAACCGCAAAAACTTTGCGCCGAAAAGAAATATCGTCGCGGCGGTTCCTCCTGGAACCGGATTTATGTTCTTGGCAACGGAAGATGTTCACGTGCATGATAATACGATCACGGGGAACAAAACCGTCGGTGCGGCGATCATCAGCTATGCGTTGGTTAGTGAGCTTACAGGTGATAACGACAATGAGGATTCAAATGCTGGAAGCGCACAGATGATCAATCGCAAATACGAAGAAGATTCGCGCTACAACCCTTATCCACGGGGGTTCGAATGGTGAATAACGAACTTCGAAACGACCATTTGTTCCCCGCACTCAGTCACGATTTTGGGCGGCTGTTCTTATGGAAATTCGGAGTTGAAACACCCGATATCGTGTACGACGGGGTCCTACCTCCGGGAATTAATGATCGGCAGGCTTTGCAAAATTCCGAATACCGCATTTGCCTCGAAGAAAACATCGAAACCCGATTCGCGGATATGGATGCCGGTAATGGGTTCGAATCGATAAGCCACGATAAATCAGCCTTTGCCTGTCCGTGAATAAGTGGGCCGCCATATCGATCGTATTGTTTCTTTTGGCCTGTGGCCGGAAGGGGGACCCAGATTCCTATGTATAAACCAAGCGAAATCCGATATTTTTTTTCAAATCCCTGCGGGGCTTTTTTCCGATGAAAGAAA
>JAGWBA010000001.1 GCA_021296215.1 Flavobacteriales bacterium | reverse complement strand
CTTTTTCATTTTGCTTCCTTCTTTTCTAAATTAACGATTTTCATTATTTAACCGTTACTGTTTTATGGGAAGCCTTCATGGGGAATCCATCATTTCTTCGTAAGTGTCATGGAGCTGGAACTGGGTGTTAGTTCCATCTGTATCGTCAGATTTCCATTTCACCCAATATTCACCCCACCCGACAATACCAGTCAAATCTCCACCAGATATCTTAGTCTCGATCCAGCTGTCTAAAGCCGGTACATCAACAGTTCCGCCATCATCCATCGTCCATGACTGTCCATTGGCCAAATCGTCCAAGCACTGAGTATGCCCCCGATTATTGCAAATAATCAAGAAGGTTTGTTGAGTCTGGTTAAATGTCATATGAACGTAGTCATATTTATTATTCTTTCTTTCCTTATCCTTCTTGACTACAAGCTTCTCTGAATAGCCCGCCAGGAAGAATAACATTGAAATAATTAAAAAAAGTCGCTTCATAATTAAAAACTTATTGTGAATGGTTCGTTCTCCAATTCAGCTTCTGTTTCTGCTGCTATCATTTGATATTCATACTGTCCAGTCGAAGGGTTTTCTTGACCAATCCATTTAACCCAATACTGCCCGTTATGAAAAAAAACACCTCCAGTTTCTCCATTGGCGATCTCATTTTCAATGAATATAATGGCTCCACCGGCAGTCACTATGCCTACTGGCGGACAGGTTTGTGGGCCAGGGTTCAAGCAGCTCAGTGTATAGTGGGTATCGGATGAAAACTCCTTAATACGCTCATAATGAACCCCATCATTTGAGCCAGATTTGGTAACCTTCACGATAATGTCTGCGAAGGCTCCCAAAGAAAATACGACTGCGAACGTCAGTAAAAGAAATTTTTTCATTTCAGTATTTGTTTTTATGAATATTAATTTTCCCATTGGGAATCAACCATTTCTGCATAGGTATCGGCAATGATGTATTGGCCGTTATACTCATCATTCGTGTTGACTACAAATTTCCATTTTACCCAAAACCCTCCAAAATTGGCTACGCCGGACATATTGCCATTGTCTAGTTGGGCGATAATGAAATTGTGTAGATCTCCACCATCAATTGAGCCATTGTCAAGAATGATTGCAGGGCTATTCCAATCCCACGCACAGTCGGTTTCCCCGGCATCAATACAACGGTATACATCACAGCAAGACGAGTTTGTATACTTTATGTAGTCATAGTGAATACCGTCATCCGACCCACGGAAGATCTTTTTTACTTCTTTCGCATTAATTGGGAAAGCAAAGGATCCCAGAAGTATGAGCAAAATAATTTTTTTCATGTTAAATTAAATTAGTGATTTATACTGGAAATTACAGCTGCCCAAAACATTTTTTTCTAGCCAATAGTCAGCCTCGAGAACCAGTTGATTAGCTATATAAAGTCATCAATCTTCAAAACATACTCTCTTGGTTCTTCAGAGGTTGATGGATAGCTATTGCCAAATCCAAGATAATATGCATAACAATTAATGGTTATTCAATACTGAATAAAAGTATGCGCCGTTGCATATGGTCAGCGAAATGTGATCTACTCATAGAGTGGTACATAACTACAGCGCATCCAAATACTAGCGCAATTGTTACTTTTATGGTAACTTCAACATTTAATTATTTGCCAAAACATAGAGGTGGTATGAATACGCTTTATAAGGACATTGTTTTCGCACTAATTCTCGTCGTAGTGGGAGCAATACTAATCTACGGCTCAAAGGGCTTGACTTATAGCAATTCATTGGCCGTCTTTTCGGGTTTCGGGGCAATTCTGTTTAGGCTTGGTTTTAAAAATTATCGCGTCGTCCCTTCTATCGTCCTCAATCGCCTGTTTATTGTAACAGCCATCTTTCTTTGGTCCTTCGCTATATACTACGGCTACACAAAGTCTTGGCAATCCTTTTTCTGGGGTTTCGCTTTTCTCTCTCTAATAGTGACCATAAAGGCCTTTCATCGAATTTTTATGGGTTACTCAGGGGCAAAAATGGCCATCTGATGCAGTGAATAGCGGTGATTTACGGCTGCCTCGTCGGAAAGTTCTGTAGTGTCGGCGGAGTCGCGCATCTCGCCGCTAGGCGGAGAACAGCAAAACAATACAGCTGCGGTAGCAGCAATGAACAGTCTTTTGATCATAACGCATTGAGTTAAACGCCCAAGGTAGCAAATGTGTCCATTGAAAACCGATCCCTGGATGTCGGGGGGTATTCGCTGGCGCGAGGATGTGCTTATTGCCTCAGGCAGTTGGTTTCGATATTCGAAGTGTAATTGCCTGCGGCAAGTGTATTCTGGCTACGCCGGAGTTGAAAAGCTCACGTACACCAACCCTCACTACGTGTACCCACGATCGGACAGACCCAACTAAGAACTAAGAATTCAAAACTAAGAACTCTCAGAGTGTTCCCCGCACTTCTTGCTCGCGTTCGATCGCCTCAAAAAGGGCCTTGAAGTTTCCTTTACCGAAACTCTTGGCTCCTTTGCGCTGAATGATCTCGAAGAACAACGTTGGGCGGTCACTCACCGGCTTGGTAAAAAGTTGCAACAAATAGCCTTCGTCGTCGCGATCGATCAGGATCCCGAGTTCTTTTAGAGGTTCCAGGTCTTCGTCGATCTCGCCAACGCGATCCAAAACCGTATCGTAGTAGGTCGCCGGTACGCGAAGGAATTCAACTCCGCGGTCGCGCATGGCGGTTACGGTTTCGATGATGTTATCTGTGGCCATCGCAATGTGCTGCACTCCCGCTCCATTGTAGAAATCGAGGTACTCTTCGACCTGAGATTTTTTCTTTCCCTCGGCCGGCTCGTTGATTGGGAACTTGATACGGCCATTTCCGTTGGTCATCACCTTGCTCATAAGGGCCGTGTAGTCCGTAGAAATGTCTTTGTCGTCGAACGAGACCAACTGAGCAAAGCCCATCACCTTGGCGTAGAATTCGACCCAGGTATTCATTTCGTTCCAGCCGACATTGCCCACCATGTGGTCAATGTACTTAAGACCCGTGGGTGGAGCCACATATTCGGGTTTCCACTCTTTGTAGCCGGGCAAAAAGATGCCGTTATAAGCGCTTCGCTCCACGAAAATATGAACGGTGTCTCCATAGGTGTGGATACCCGACCAAACGACCTTTCCGTTTTCATCTTCGATGGTGTTGGGCTTCATGTAGCTTTTGGCTCCGCGAGCCGTCGTAGTCTCCCACGATTTGGTGGCATCGTCGACCCACAGGGCCACTACTTTAACACCGTCTCCGTGCTTGCTCAAATGCTCGTTGATCGGGCCTCCTTGAGCAAGCGGAGTGGTCAGTACCAAGCGGATCTTGTCTTGTCCGAGTACGTAGCTCGCGCGATCCTTGAGGCCCGTTTCGAGACCACCGTAGGCCACGGGCTGAAAGCCGTAGGCGTGTTGGTAGTAATGAGCGGCCTGTTTGGCATTACCCACGTAGAGTTCAACATAATCAGTACCGTTCAAAGGAAGAAAATCTTCCGCGTCCGGAAATACCTTTTCGAGTGCTAGAGAAGTAGTATCCGTTGCCATGTGTAGTAGTTTTCTTATTGCTCAATCCATGAATTCCAGTATTCACCATCGTCCAAAGCTACGGCATCTTTGGTGATCCACAAGGGTTTGAAGGTGTCGACCATGACGGCCAGCTCTTCGGTTTCGGTCTGCCCGACGCTGCGCTCATACGCTCCGGAGTGCGGTCCGTGTGGGATTCCCGCCGGATGTAAAGAAATATAACCCTTGTCGATGTTGTTTCGACTCATAAAGTCTCCATCGACGTAGTACAGCACCTCATCGCTATCGATGTTGCTGTGGTTGTACGGCGCGGGGATCGCTTCGGGGTGGTAGTCGTACAGACGAGGCACAAAGCTACACACTACGAAAGTATCGGTCTCGAAGGTTTGATGAACGGGGGGCGGCTGGTGCACACGTCCGGTTATAGGCTCAAAGTCGTGAATGCTGAAGGCGTAGGAATAGTTATATCCATCCCAACCCACCACGTCGAAAGGGTGCGATGCATAGGTGAGGGTATGCAAGTGGTTTTGCTTTTTGACTTTGATGGTGAATTCGCCTTTTTCTTCGTGGGTCTCCAATGCTTGGGGGCGTCGAATGTCGCGCTCGCAGAAAGGACTGTGCTCGAGTAGCTGTCCAAACCAATTGCGATAACGCTTGGGGGTGTACATTGGGCTGTTGCTTTCCACGATGAACAGGCGGTTGTCCTCGGTATCGAAATTAATCTGGTAGATCATACCCCGAGGTACCAACAAATAATCGCCATAGCCGAACTTCAGGTTTCCAAGCATGGTTCGCAGTGTGCCGGTTCCTTTGTGAATGAAGATCATCTCGTCGGCATCTGCGTTTTTGTAGAAGTAATCGCGGAGCGATTTGGTCGGTGCGGCCAGGGTGATGTTCACATCCTGATTGGCTAATACCGTTTTACGGCTCTTTAGAAAGTCGGCCTCCGGAGACACATTCCACCCTTTAAGCAAGCGACTCGTCATATTGTATTTGACGGCCACCTCGGGGGTCAGGTCGACCGGTTCACCTACCGAGGTTACCATGGTCGGGCGTTCCACATGATACATCAGACTCGACATTCCGTCGAACCCAATGGTACCGAACAACTGCTCGTAGTACAGTGATCCGTCGGGTTTTTTAAAGGTCGTGTGGCGTTTGTGTGGGATCTTACCCAATTTATGGTAGATAGGCATTATGTATGTTTTTGAGTAGGTAAATGATCGAATTTGCGGTGCGAGTGAAACCGTTGGGCCGACTTTTTGCCTTTACGGATCTCTTTTTGCTTTTCTTCGGGCAAGGCGGCGATCTCCGAGCAGGCATCAGAGCAGCATTGGTCGTATTCGGCAGCGCACTCCTCGCACTGAATAAATAGGAGGTTGCACATCTTGTTGGCACAGTTCACTTGCGTATCGCAAGGCTTGCCACATTGGCGACAATGAGAAATAACCTCTTCTGAAATGCGTTCGCCCAGACGTTCGTCGAAAACGAAATTTTTACCGCGGTACTTGTTGGGCAGTTCTTCAAACTTCAACTGACGCGCATAGTCGATGATTCCACCGTGCAATTGGTTAACATCCTTGAACCCATGATGTTTGAGGTAGGCACTGGCCTTCTCGCATCGAATACCCCCCGTACAGTATAACAACACTTTTTTGTCTTCCTTTCCCTTGAGCATCTCAAGTACTTCAGGCAATTCTTCGCGGAATGTTTCGGCTTCGGGGGTCATGGCTCCCTCGAAATGTCCGACTTCACTTTCGTAGTGATTTCGCATATCAACGACCACCGTACCATCGAGGCCCAGTGCTTCGTTCCACTCTTTCGCAGAGAGGTGTCGACCCACATTCGTTACGTCGTACTCACCATCTGCTAGTCCGTCCGCTACGATCTTCTTCCGCACTTTGATAATCAACTTCAAGAAGCTCCGACCATCGTCTTCAACAGCGATCTTAAAGGAGATATTCTCAAACTCCGGAATCGAGTGAAGCTCTTCAACAAATGCTTCCCATTCGTTTTCCGGAACGTTCATTTGCGCATTGATTCCTTCACGGGCAATATAGATTCGACCCAAACATTTTCGGGCGCCCCATTTGCGGTACAGTTCGTCGCGCATCGCCGCCGGGTCTTCAATGATCACGTAGCGATAGAACGATACGGTTATGCGTTTGAAGTCCTCTGCGTCGAGGCGTGCTTGAAGCTGTTCTTTTCCCAGCTTGTTATAAAGTCCTTTTTTTCCTGAATTCGGATCCATCGGCTTAATTCTTTCTGCTCCAGCTGCAAAAATACGGAAATCGTATCGTGCTGTGAACTGACGGATATCATATATCTTAGCACGACACTACACAATACACCCTATGAGCAAGAATATACTGGTGGTGGGCGCGGCCGGACAAATAGGCACAGAGCTCGTCATGGAGTTGCGAAAAGAGTGCGGTAACGAAAACGTCGTTGCCGGAGATATTCGTCCGGCCTCGGACGAGATCATGGCCTCGGGCCCATTTGCTCCCATGGACATTACCGACCTTATGCGTCTCGAAGAAATCATCGAGCGACACGAGATCGATACCGTTTATCAAATGGCCGCCCTACTCAGCGGAACGGCCGAACAGAAACCTCAATACGCCTGGCACCTCAACATGACGGGCCTGTTGAACGTATTGGAACTCGCTCGTGAAGGGAAGATCCAAAAAGTCTATTGGCCTTCTAGTATCGCCGTATTCGGCCCTACGACCCCCAAGGAGCAGACACCTCAGGTAACGGTATGCGAGCCTTCAACCGTTTATGGAATTTCAAAGCTCGCCGGCGAACGGTGGTGTCAGTATTACCACGATCGCTACGGAGTCGATGTACGAAGCATTCGGTACCCGGGTATCATTTCTTGGAAGTCAAAGCCCGGCGGTGGAACCACGGACTACGCGGTTGAGATCTATTACGATGCCCTGGAAAAGGGCTCGTACACCTCTTTCCTCGGAGAGGGCAGCCGCCTGCCCATGATGTACATGGACGATGCCATACGGGCCACCATAGAACTCATGAAAGCTCCGGCCGAGGACGTTAAGATCCGCTCAAGTTATAATTTGGCAGCCATCACCTTTGCACCCGAAGAGATCGCGGCAGCCGTAGCCAAGGAAGTCCCGGGCTTTGAGATCGATTATGAGCTCGATTTCCGACAGGCTATCGCGAACAGTTGGCCTTCGAGCATCGACGACTCCCCCGCTCGCGAGCATTGGGGGTGGAAGCACGAGTTCGACCTGGACAAGATGACCCGAACCATGCTAGAGAACTTGAGAATAAAGCTGTCCACTGGTAATTAGCGATTTACAGCACCATATTTACCCTTATTCGCTTGTATAAGCTTACCTTTGCGCCACTTTTTCAATTCAGGACTCAGGTGATGTTGGCTGCAGCTTTTAGGCAACTACACACGATCGGAACCGTCTTCATGGCTCTTCTGATTATGTTGGCAAGCCTGTTGCCATACTCCGTTGATTTATGGAACAGCACAAATGAGCTTTCTCCGATAGGTTCGGCTCAGGCGTCTTATTCCGAAGCCAATCCCCACGCAAAATCCTTGGGGTGGAAACTCATTATGGAGTTGGAGGAGGTGGACTCCGAAGATGACCGCTTGTCCAAATCTGCTCCCCTGAAGCATCGCGGTTATTCCCAACTCTGCTCATGCACCCACGAACGACTCGAAAGCATTCGTTCATATACAGCCCTCGAAAGGTCTGAAGTCGACCTACATGACCTGTCGATTGTTCAGCCTAGGTATATACTTTTCCATAACCTTAAAAGTGCCCGCCGCGGTATAATCCGTTTCTTTTGAAGCTCTATTGATCGTGCCCGTTCACAAATGAGGCACTGTTGTTCTATTCATCAATCAATTCAGGTTATACCATGCTCTCTATCCATAAAAACGCCTTAAAATCCCTTAAACCCGACTTAATGGGCGGGCTGCTCTCCGCAATCATTGGCCTTCCAATGGGGCTTGCTTTCGGAGTTCAATCGGGAATCTACACAGCAATTCTACTGGCATTTGTTGTCGCTCTCTTTGGAGGGACTAAAACACTTATTTCAGACTCGCCCGGACCCATGACCGTTGTCGCGGCGACGGTGGTTTCTTTGGGCCTTCACGAGGCTGGAAACATTGATGCTGCCTGGCCTTTGATCGTGGGCACTTTTGTGCTGGCCGGAATATTCGAAATGATCTTCGACGTGCTCGACTTCGGAAAGTATGTGCGCTTCATGCCCTATCCTGTGTTGTCCGGGTTCATGGCGGGCATTGGAGTAATCATTATTTAGGTCCAAATATTACCTCTTTTGGGCCACGCCTCTCCAAAAGGGTTCGTGAATATCATGACACACCTCGACCAGCCTATTACGCACATGAACTACGAGGCCCTGCTCCTCGGCGCCTTCACCATTCTCACCATCTACACCTTTCCACTTATCACTAAGAAAGTTCCCTCAATCCTGGTCGCCTTGATCGGCGGTACGGTATTCAGTGTTTTTTTACAACTCGACGTGCCTACGATCGGCGAAATACCGAGGCAAATGCCCAACTTTCACCTCGGCGAGCTTGGGCGCCTGAGTATACACGACTTCGAGTTGATCTTGACCCAGGCCATTATGCTTGGTGGTTTAGGGGTTATCGCCAGTTTGCTTACCTCTGTCGTTGCGGACAATGTTACCAAGACCAAGCACAACAGCAAGTGGGCGGTCATAGGTCAAGGGGTTGGCAATATCGCGGCAGCGTTGTTTGGAGGAATCCCGGGAGCCTGGGCGACCATGGGAACCGTAACCAACATCAAGGCAGGTGCTACGACAAAACTATCGGGAATCGCCAAAGGGGGTTTTTTGCTAATTATCGTCGTCGGTATAGCGGATTGTGTGCAATACATCCCTATGGCAGTGCTAGCCGGAATCCTCATTACGATCGGCGTGGGAATCAAAATGCTCTTCAAGGTACCGAAGCAAGACGCCGTTGTTTGAGCTATCGTATTGGCCGTAACCTTGTTTGACAATTTGTTCGACGCGGTCGGAATCGGGTTCGCGTTGAGTTCGATCCTTTTCATTGGTCGTATGTCGAAACAAATGGCCGAAAGTCACAAAGGAGAGGCTTTACACAACGTAGTTGGCGAACACAAGCTGCCCGAAGACCTTGCAAATAACGTCTTGGTTCACCGACTCGAAGGACCCTTTTTCTTCGGGTTTTCGGATCGGTTCAGGGATTATTGTGAATCCATGGTCAAAACGCACGTGATTCCCGGGCACGAGCCCGAGAATCACTGCTTTGATGGTTTCGAAAATTGCGTGGCTTTCCTACACGAGAGAATCTCCCTCCATGGCGACCACATGGAATACGAAGAGCTCTTACTCGAAGAACCACTCCGTAAAAATCGCGCCAATTGGCAACAGCGCTTGCAAAATGAGCCCGCTTAGTCGAGTTTGCGCACCCCGGTATTCCACATCATAAAGCTGTAGACGTCGGCGTACTCCTCTATGATTTTTGAGATCGGCTTTCCGGCACCGTGTCCGGCATCGGTTTCGATGCGGATCAACACGGGGTTTTCGCCGGCGTGCTTCTCTTGAAGCGTTGCTGCGAACTTAAAGCTGTGTGCAGGAACCACGCGGTCATCGTGGTCACCCGTGGTCACCAACGTGGCCGGATACTCCGTTCCTTCCTCTAGGTTATGCAACGGAGAGTAGTTCAGTAAGTAGTTGAACATCTCTTCGCTCTCCTCGCTGGAACCGTATTCCGGTACCCATCCCCAACCCACGGTAAACTTGTGATAGAGAAGCATATCGAGTACGCCTACGGCGGGAAGTGCAGCTGCGAACAAATCAGGACGCTGCGTCATGCACGCCCCAACTAATAAACCACCATTGGAACCGCCCATGATGGCGAGGTGGTCCTTGCTCGTGTAACCTTCAGCGATGAGGTATTCACCTGCATAAATAAAGTCGTCGAACACGTTTTGTTTCTTGAGCAACATTCCGGCCTTGTGCCAGTCTTCACCATATTCACCACCACCGCGAAGGTTGGCCATAGCAAACACTCCGCCGTTCTCGAGGAGCAATAAACGCGTTGCGCTGAAGCTGGGGGTCAGGCTGATGTTGAACCCTCCGTAACCATACAACAAGGTCGGATTAGTACCATCGAGCTCCAATCCTTTTTTGTGGACGATGAACATCGATACTTCAGTGCCGTCCTTGCTCTTGTAGAACACTTGCTTGCTCTCGAACATATCTGGATCGAACTTCAAGTCGGCCTGGTAGTATGTCTCAGATTCACCGGTGGCCACGTTATAGGCATAAATGGTTCCCGGATCCGTGAAATTGGTGTAACTGTAGTACAGTGTTTCCCAATCCTTTTCACCCGAGAAGCCGCCTGCCGAACCGGCACCGGGCAATTCGATCTCCTGAATATCCGATCCATCGTAGTTCATTCTGTAAATGTGCGACATGGCGTTCTCTAAGTATTCAGCGAACATCACACCACCTCCGGTAGTAACGGAGCTCAAATAGACGTCGCGTTCCGGAACAATGGTCTCCCAATTCTCCGGTCCTGGTTTCGCCGGGTCAACGGCTACAACTCTGCGCATCGGTGCATCGAGGTCGGTAGCGATGATGAACTTGCCGTTCTTGAAGTCCACGACATTGCTTTTACTCCCGAAGTCGTTAGTAAAGGGAATGAATTCCTGATCTAGTTTTTCCGGATCCTGGAAGTAGACATTGACTCCCTCCGTGCCCTGTGCTTCGTACATGATGAAGTACTCGTTGTCTTCGGTCATGCCGCCATAGTGATACAGGCGTGGGTTGTCTTCGTTCTTGTAAATGAGTTTGTCTTCGTCTTGCGAAGTACCGAGTTCGTGGTAGTAGATCATGTGGAAATCGCTCGATGCCGAAAGCTCGGTACCCTCCGCTGGTGCCGGATAGCACGAGTAAAAGAAACTGTTTCCGTACCAGCTGGCACCACTGAATTTACACCACTCGAGCACATCGTCGAGTTCGGTATTGGTCTCGATCTCACGAACGTGGATAGAGCTCCAGTCGCTTCCCGCTTCACTCACGGTGTAGGCCATGTATTTGTGATCGTCACTTGAACCTACCAAGTTTACACTTACCGTTCCGTTCTCACTCATGGCGTTGGGGTCGAGGAAAACCATTTCTTCGCCCTCCTCACCTTTTTTGTAGTAGATGACGCTTTGGTCTTGAAGTCCGTCGTTCTTGGTCAAAAAGACGTATTCACCCACCCTTCGAGGAGCGCCTACCCTGGGGTAGTTGATCAACTCGGTCATACGATTGACCAAGGAGTCGCGGTAAGGGATTTGATCCAAATATCCGCGGGTCACTTCGTTCTGGGCTTTGACCCAAGCTTCAGTTTCAGCACTCGTGTCGTTCTCGAGCCAGTTGTATGGATCGGCCACATCATGGCCGAAGTACGTGTGCACAGTATCGACTTTCTTCGTTTCCGGATACTCCGGAGCTTCTATGGTCATAGCTGCTGAATCTTCATTGATTCGTGTTGAGCAGGACGCGAGTAGCATTCCTGCCGCTGAGGCAGTGATTAAAAAACTTCTTTTCATGTTGAGTAGAGTAGTTTAGAGGGCGGAATTTACGAAATTAAAAAGCCCCCCGCGAACGGGTCGCAAGGGGCTTTTGACAGTGCCTGGAAAGCTTTGTTTATTGCTTCAGGATTTGAAGGCTGATATCGCCGAAGCTCAAAGTATATAGCCCGCGTGAAAGGTGGCTCATGCCGGCTGTTTGGCCGTTGATCTCCATCACGGCCTTTCCGCTCATGTCGTACAGGATTCCTCCGCTCACTTCGCGACTGAAGCTCACTACATCCACTACGGGGTTCGGGTAGGCTTTCAAAAGCGTTTCTCCCTCTTCGTCCATTCCTATAGTGGTGCTGATGGTGTAGAGTGAAAGGGTTCCGCTTACCTCGCTGGCCACGGCCAAAAGGTTGCCGTTGGTTGGGCTTTCAGAAGCCGGAATGAATACGACATCCTCAGGGCCTAGGTCACCAGCTCCGCTTTGGTCAGCATCCACGCTGAAGTCTCGGTTGTTGAAGTAGCTTACGAAAGATGGTGCCATTGGGTTGCTAATGTCGTACACCATAACTCCACCCATACGCTCGAGTCCGATGAAGGCGAAACGGTATCCACCGATCTCGGCAACCTCGATCGCTTCTGGCTCAGATGCTTTATCGTCTGAACGGCTCTTGAATGAGTCGTTATCGTCGTTGTTCGAGTTAAAGTTGTTCGGGTAGGCGTTGAAGGTCTGCTGTCCGAACTCGCTTCCGCTGTCCCAAACGAGTTGTCCGTTCTCATCCCACACAGAAAAAGAGCGACCACCGTAGCAGTACAGCTCATCGCAGTCTCCATCGCCGTCGATATCACCCAATGTAGTGGTGATGTTCATACGACCGAGGCTATCCTCGTTCTGCAAGTCCGCGGCGTTAGGGAACGCGGTCGGGTCCAAGGTGAGGTCCTTAACGCGATCTTCTTCGCTGAATCCGTCGTAGTCACGTGAGTCTCCTTCGTTAGCCGTAACGATGTAGGTGCTTCCGTTGTGCTCAAAGGCTTTGATGGCATCGGGCTGATACATTCCGTAGATCGGCCAGTTCTTGAACTCAACGGTGCTGGTTTCGTTGCTGGCGTCCATTACATTATTCGGGTCCATCCAGTCTTTGAAGCCTAAGGCAGCGATACCGGTAATGGTGTTGTTCGTAAGGTCGATCATGATGAACGCATTGTTTTCCTGGCAGATCACCCATGCCATTTGGCTGTTAGGTGCTACGGCGATGTACTCAGGCTCCAAGTCTTGAGAGGCTGAGGACGCGATCGATCCGGTGGCGAAGGTATGGGCTCCCGCATACGTCCAGGTATTCTGTGGATATACGAGGAACTCTGAACTCGCAGAGTCGACTCCGGCCGCAGCGGCCCAGTCGGTGTTACCAGAGGTTACGGTCGATTTGCGAACGATGGTGTGATCTTGTGTTCCGTTAGATACTCCGGCAACATCGAATCCCGATCCCGGATCGTAGGTGGTGTCAGCTACCAGGTCGTAGAACCCGATGAGGTCGATTGCGACCGTGTCACCGGTAGTGGCGTCGATCTTGAATAGTCCGCGAACATCATCTCCGTTGAACGTGCACGTGTAGGCCGTACCTGATGCGAATGGGTTTTCTACCAATGAGTCGGCAACGGCGACAACGGCAGGGTCAATATCTTCGTGTGCGATGAGGTAAGCTTCTCCATCGGCCAAAGTGGTTCCGGCCGGGAATCCGAATACGCCGCTCCACGGGTTACCGTTGTAGTTGTCGCGCACTACGTAGTTCGAAAGGTCGACATCGGTGCCTGTTCCGTTGAAGATCTCGTAGTATTTGTTTTGACCCGATCCTTCACTGTACTCCGAGAAGAAAAGGTCTTGAGCAACGGCCGGACCTTCGCCGAAGATGCGGACGCCCTGTGCGCGCAAAGTCGCTTCCTGACCATCCCATTGTGTGAAGTCGAGCTCGGTAACATCATTTTGCGATACGTTTGTGATTCCGCCGCTCACATCGATGATGGTCACCGATCCTGTCGGATCCAGGGTGTACTCGTCATTTGGCTCGCCCTCGTTGGCTACCAACACTTTGTTTCCGTCCGGAGTGAAGGTCACCATGTCCGGAAGGTACCCGGCCTCGACATCAGCTACGTAGTTTCCGTCTACATCGAAGAAAACGGCTCTACCGCGATCTCCGGTTTCGTCGGCTTCCACGGCCGCTACAATATACCCGCCGTAGTACGCCACGGAGTTGGCTCCGGTGCCCCACTGCGATACGTCGATGGTGCTGGTTTTGGTGATGTTGGTCGGTGTAGAGATGTCGAACACATCGATACCGTCCACGTCGGCATTGATACAGAAAATTCGTTGGTTCACCGGATCGTGAGCGAGGATCTCCATCGCTCCTCCGTCGAAGGTTCCGGATTCGTGGGTTGACAACAAAGAGAGGTCGACCAGGTTTTGGCCAAACGCCGTTGCCCCGAGGATAACAGCGGTCAATAAAGTGTAGAGTTTCTTCATGCTGATTACTTTTCCACAAAATTCCTCAACACGAATCCAAAGGGCGTTAAGCCCGGCTTGGGGTTAGATTAAAGGTTTGTAAAAAAGATTAAGAAATCATTACGTCGCCTCGCGAAGGAAGGAAATGACCGGCATGGCGGTTTTGAAATGCTCTTCGATCACCTCGGCAAAGTCGTCCCGCAAGCAGGTCGCAGCCGGAAGCTCCCCCATGAAAAAGAGTTGTTTCTTATACAACAAAGGCTTTCCGTTATCGGCCGCTATTCCGAGTTCTTTCGGCAATCTCTTGTGCTCCTCGCCTTGAATGGTGCCAAAGCTCTTCTTGAACTTCGGCTCGGTAATGAGTGAATTAAAAAGGTCGTAATTGTGCTGAAGCGCATTGCGCAGATTCCCTAAATCGGAGTTCGGCACCTCGTAGGCTCCACCGCCCATCATCACTTTATCCGGCCCCGCGTACAGATAAAACCCCGGCGAGGTTTTGTCCTTCCGCCCGTAGGGCGAAATGATTGCGGTCCGATTCAGTTTATACGGCGTTTTGTCCTTGCTGAAACGGATGTCGCGATTAATCCGAAAAATCGCGTCTTTGGCCGAAAGCCCGAGATCGTCGTCGTATTTTCGAGCGCGTTCGATAACGTCGGCAACCAGGTTTTCGAACGGTTTCTTTACATTACTTTCGTATCGTTTGCGGTTGGCATCGAACCACTCCCTGTGGTTATTCTGGGCCAATTCGCGGAAAAATTCGAGAAAATCAGACGGGAGATGCGCCATGGTCGTTTCATTTACATGCCTCAAGTTAAGCAAATAGCCCTCTTTTTGTTCGTTTGCTCGGCCCTTTTAAGTTGGGGACAGGGAACGGGTGCCTCGCGGCACGATGCGCAACTCCCGCTCGAACAGAGCTCTGTAGTTTTCGAACTGGACCTCTTGCCCGAATTGCCCGAGGCCTTGGCCTTTGATCCGATCGATTCGTTGTGGTACTTCGGTATGGTCAAAACGGGAAATACCTACCGGTACGACCCGCGATCCGAGAAGCTCACCCTGTACTTGGGAGGCGATAACGACGGCCGCTATGGTGTTTTCTCCATGGAGATCGATCCAAAGGAACGCAGGTTGTACGTGCTCTCGAGCCCGATCACCGCTTTCCATGGCGAAAACGCCAGTCGATGCACCTTGTTCGAGTACGAACTGAACACCCGTGTGCTGCTGGCGCTGAACGATTTCTACGACGGTGATGAACGCCGTCTGTTGGGCGATATGGAGCGCTATTCGGATGGCACGCTCTTCATCAGCGACAGCTACTATCCGGCCATTCTCAAGCAAAACGAGAAGAACGAGTTGGTAGAGTTCATTTTTCGGCCCGATCTGTTCAAGAGCCTTCAGGGCTTGGCAATGGATCAGGAGCGCGGGATCCTCTATGCGGCCGATTATCGGAACGGACTTTTTGCCATCGACATCTTTACCGGAGAGGTCTTGGCCGATACCGTGGGGATCGAGGGTTACTCACTCCAAGGCATCGATGGACTGTCGCCTTTTAAGCCAAAAAATAGACCGGGCACCCTATACGCCGTTCAAAATGGGGTGCGCCCCATGAGAGTGACCGCGGTGGGTCTGTCGGAGGACGGACGAACATTTCGCGCCGCTGAGGCGCTTGATTGGAATATCTTTTTTCGGAGCGAACCGACGAATGGCGTTTTTATCGGGAACGAATACTACTACATCGGTAACTCGCCTTGGCCGTTTTTCGATGATTCCGGGGAGCCTCAGGAACACGAAATTTGGGAGAGCAAGCTTGAAATTCGAAAGGTAGAATTGATCGATTGAACCATGAATGCCCCGGAATATTTACACGATCTCGAACAGGCCTTTAGAAAGGCTGAAGACCCTGAGCGGGCCGAGCAAATGACCGCATATACGCGCGGTCAGTACGAGTACTACGGCATCATGGCCAAGCCGCGGACCGATATGATTCGGGCACATGTTCGGGACCATGGACTTCCGGCCGATCCGGTGGAGGTGGTCGAGCTCTGTTGGGAGCGACCTCAGCGCGAATGGCAGTATGTGGGCATGGAGCTGTCCGAGTGAGCGCACAAGAAGAAACTGGTTAAGAATCCGGTGGACCTATTTCGGTTCATGATCGTAAACAAGAGCTGGTGGGACACGGTCGATTTCATCGCATCTAATTCCGTTGGCCGGGAAATGGAGCGCATAGGGAACTGGCGTCCGATCATGGAAGAATGGCTAACTTCAGGGAATATTTGGCTGCAAAGAACGACGCTAATTTTTCAGTTGAAATACAGGAATCGCGTCGATAAGGATTGGCTACATTACGCCATTTCGAACCTGCGGGTCGATAACGAGTTCTTTATACAAAAGGCTATCGGGTGGGCATTGCGGCAGCACGCCCGCGTTGATCCGGATTGGGTTTTGGCTGAAGTTGAACAGCAAGGCCTCGTGGGGTTGGCCCGTCGTGAGGTCCTGAAACACCTGAAGTGATGCTTACCGGAATTACCTTTTTGATCTGCTTATTTTCCTTTTCACTTGTAGCGCAAACAGAAGAGCTCGTAGTTGCTAAAAAGCTCTCTTTCGTTACTCAGAAGGCGCATTTTGACAAGGAGGAGCTCGGGATCTCCGTAGTTATACCGCTGGCGACCTTTGAGGAGGCAGAGCGGAATTTCGAAAAGCGGATCGATGATTTTACCAAAGCTAAGGTAGAGCACGTGAAGGGATCGTACCGCATTTATCCCATGGATTGGCCGGAGGTTTGCGATACCGGCTCTGTGTATTTTGGTCATTTCGAGGATTCGGAATTTGGATTGATCTGGCTTTCGGCCGTAGAGTGCCGCGATCGGTTCATTCAACCCAACGACACCAAAGCGTGGATAGAGCTCAATCGCATGATCAAGGTATTTGCCTACGAGGTGTACGACGATGCTTTTTCGCAAGTGATCGAGGAGCAAGAGGGCGTGGTGAAAGAGCAGGAAAAGCGAATCAAGAATTTTGAGAAGGAGCAGTCGAAGGCCACCAAGGATATTTCGAAAATGAACGACGATATCGCCAATCTGGAAGCCGAGATCCACGATTACGATGAGGAGTTGACGGTGCTCAATGCCGCAATCGGAAAAGAGCGTTCGTCCCGAGTGGGCATGATCAACGAGGAGAACATAAAAGCGAGTAAGCAGCGCGAGAAAGACTTCAACAAATCGCGCGATAAGGCTCGCAAGCAGCAAAGCAAGCGCAAGGACGAAATACTGGCCCTCAAGCAAGAGATCAGTGTCTCGGAACAGCGCATCGCCGATATCGATGCGGCCATGCCCGAGCAAATGGAATTGCTGGCCGATGAGACCGCAGAGCTTGCCCGGCTCGAGTCGGAATACGCGAAGGTGAAGGGGTATGCTAAAAATTAGCGCTTAAAGAGTATCTCCTCTTCGGGCAGTTCGGTTTCGCGTGGGAAAATGTTATTCGTTCGGTCCATATCGACCGTGAAATGTCTGGGGTCAATCTGAACTTGCTTTATGACCTTCCCATTCAGCGGAACGCGAAAGGCGTAGTTCGGGAAGGTCCACGGCCAAGCCGGATGAGTGATCTCGCCCTCTGCTAGTTCTCGCTGCCCCCACATCATTTTAATCGGCACATAGTGATGCTCTACGGATCCGTCGTTGAATTCGATCTCTATGTCCAGAGGCATGGGCATGGCACCCATGTTTTTGACGTAGACCGTTGCTGTATCACCCGGTGATTCGATGGCCGTTACGGCGTAGTCGAGATCGCGATTAAGCCGGGTCCAGTACTCGAAGAACCAATCGAGCTCGAGTCCTGAAGTCCGCTCCATTACTCGTTTAAAGTCTCTCGGTGTGGGGTGCTTGAATCCCCATTCTCCAAAATAAGTACGCATTCCTTTCAAGAACGCCTCCTCACCCATGATATACTCCAGCTGGGTGCAAACCAATGCTCCTTGAGTATAGGCCGCAACACTGTAGCTGGCATTTCGCGTATAGTGGTCGGCGTGCGTTCCAAGAGGCTCTACATAACCCAATTCCTTGGATCGAATGTAGCGCGCATAATCTTCGAGGTGAGGGTTGTCTTGACCCTGTTCCCATATCTCTTTCAGGATGCGGTTTTGAGCGTAGGAGGTAAACCCTTCGTCCATCCACGGATAAAGCGCTTCGTTCGTGGCCAACACCCCTTGATACCAATTGTGCAGCATTTCGTGCACTGTAACCGATACGAGTGCGGCAAAGGAAATTTCTCCCGAGATGAGCGTCGCCATGGGGTATTCCATTCCGCCATCTCCTCCTTGAATAGTGCTGAACTGCTTATAGGGGTACACTCCGAAATCCCTGTTCATGATCTCCATACACTGAATCGCTTTTTCGGGCAGGGCTTCCCAGTTGGCGATGGTGGCCGAGTCGGTCGGTTGGAAAAAGAAATGTAGGTCCACGTCGTTGGGACCTTTAACGGTGATTTGTCGGTAGTCTGGGTCTGCCGCCCAGACGAAATCGTGTACGCGAGGGGCTTTGAACCGCCATGATCTGAATCGGCCCGCAGGGCGCGCTTCTCCTAGCAAGTAACCGGTAGCAGCAATTGTATAGGCGGAGTCGATGTTGATAGTAACGTCGAACTCGCCCCATACGCCGTGAAATTCGCGACCGATATAGGGGTTCGCATGCCAGCCTTCGATATCGAACTCGCACATTTTGGGGTACCACTGGGCCATGGAGTAGTCGATTCCCTCTTTATTGTTGCGTCCGTTACGGCGAATCTGCACCGGTACTTGCGCTTCGAACTTCATTTCAAAAACGGCCTTTTTTCCTGGGCTAATAGGCTCGTTGAGCGTTACTTCGAGTATGGATCCGGACACTTGATAGGAGACGGTTTTCCCGTTTTGTTTAAGGCTTTTGATCAGTTGGTAGCCCGTTTGGTCGGGCTCCAAGTGATAGATCCGGTCGCGAATACGGCTGTCGGGATCGTCGATGGTGCGCGAGCGCACGTCCATCATGCTTCCCGGTTGAAAGGCGTTGAAGTAAAGGTGGTAAAAGACCTTGTCGAGTGTTTCGGGTGAGTTGTTGTAGTAGGTGAGCTTTTGGGTTCCATCGAAGCGATGCGTTTCGACGTTCATGTCGATCTCCATCTCGTATTCGGCTCGCTGTTGCCAATAGCCTGCCTGTGCAATGAGTGAACCGTTGAATAGAAGAAAAAGCAGGGTGGCTGCGGATCTTTTTAAAGACATAACAAAAGATTATTGAAGTAAACGGCCCGAAAGGCGAATCAACTCGAGCTCGCTGAGCTTGAGTGCGTATCGGGCATTATTGAGGTTTATTCGCGCCAAGGCTAAATTCCGTTGGGCCTCACGAAACTGAGTGCTCGTAATTTTTCCGCGGGCGAATTGCTCTTGACTTCGTTCGAAATTGATTTCGTTGGTGGCGACGTTTATGCGCTCGATCTCCAGTACGGTCAAATCGTTCTGGTAATTTCCCCAGGCGTTTTTGACATCCCGCTCGACACCGGTGTTCGTTTTTTCGCGCAATTCTTGAGAGTTCTCATAGGCGAGTTTAGCGTTCTTCACCTGCGCTGAAATTCGGTCGCCGTCGAACAGAATCCACCGAAGGGTGAGTCCTGCCGTAAACCCTTGATTCTCCTGCTGCAAAAGAATCCCTGCGTCGTTCTGGCTATTGGTATAGCCATACTGAGCATTGAGATCGAGCCGAGGATATCGCTGCCCTTGTGCTCGTTTGATATCAAAATCGACCCTTTGCTCTCGGTACTCTGCAGCCATCAAAAAGGCGTTATTTTGCATAGCGCTATTGAGCAGATTATCGAACTCTAATTCCGGTGCGTAGACTACATTGGTATCCACTTCGTATTCCGTATCGATCTCGAACCCGAGCAGCTGATTGAGCGTTCGGCGTTCGTTCAACCACGACTGGCGGGCTTGCAGAACCGTTACGGAGTCAGCGTTGTAATCGACTTCGGCATTGAGCACATTGAGTTTGGTCGAAGATCCGAAGTCATAGCCCACTTCTTGCCTCCGCAGTCTTTCGCGACTAATATCGAGGTTACTCATGGCTATATCGTACTGCTGCTTTAATCGGGCCACATTGTAATAGCTAACGCCCGATCGCAATAAGATATTCTCGATGGTATAGCGGGCCTCGAGGTCGGCAATGATCGCCGAGTTCTTGAGTTGCTTGTACGAGTATATCGTTCCGAGACCATCGAACAGAATATAGTTGAGTCCAACGTTAGCACCCAGATTTTGCGATTCGGCTCCGTTGCGCGATACGGGCGGAATGTCGCCTGCAAAAGTGAGGTCTGTGTTGTTGTTGCTGTACGATCCGCTCCCGTTCAGGGCAATGGTGGGTGTTAGTCCGGCATTCCCGGGAACGGCACTATTCTCTGCTGCCTCCGCGGTATTCCGAGCTACTACCACATCGTAGTTTTGCTCGAGGCAGATCTGCACTACTTGGTCAAGCCCCAGTTGGTCCTGCGCATCAACGCCCCAGCTCAATAGTGCGAATAATATGATCCAACTACGCTTCATCGCCCTTTCTTTTTTCGATCTGCAGTTTCTCCCAATATTGTTCTTTTACCGCCGGCTCCATGCTTTCCGGATTGGGCCGGGGTCGGCCCAAATATCAATGCCGGGCCCAGTGGAAGCGGCGTTTGAGTTCGTTCTTTACCATCAGCATCACCGGCAGTATGATCAGCGTGATCACCGTGGCAATGGTAATTCCGTAAGACACCGAAACAGCCATAGGGATTAGAAACTGGGCCTGAAAACTCTTTTCGAGCATCAAAGGCGCTAGTCCGGCAATGGTGGTTAGGGAGGTCAAAAAGATGGCTCTAAATCGCACTACTCCGGCCTGATATACCGCTTCCTTGAACTCCATTCCCTCTTTGAGGAAGGTGTTCATTTTACTCACCAATACCAGTGAGTCGTTCACTATAATACCGATCAACGCGATGATACCCAAATAGCCGAAGATCGACAGCGGCATACCGGCAATGTAATGCCCTCAGCTTACTCCGATAAAACTAAAGGGGATCAAGGCGAAAATGACCACGGCTTGCCCAAGGCTGCGGAAGGTAACGGTCACGATCGCCAGAATCAGGATCATGATCACCGGCATCACTTGCTTCGCCGAAGTTTGGGTCTTGATCGCTTCGCGGTTTTGTCCTTCGAAGCTCGTCCTAACGGACGGATACTTGCCGAGGATCGGTGGTAAGATGCTGTCTCGGATGTTGGCGTTTATATCGGTGGCCGACACATCGCTCGAGGCCAGGTCGGCTTCGACCTGAATTTCGCACTGAGCGTTCAAGTGATTAATCTCGATGGTTCCGAGTTCAATGTGGTAGTCTGCGATCTCGCTCAGCGGATACGACGCACCGGTTGTGGTTCTGACGCGCATATCTTCGAGTTGTTGTAGCGATCGGCGATAGTCTTCATTGTATCGTACCCAAACCTTCACCTCATCGAGACCGCGTTGGAGCCTTTGTACTTCTTGTCCGTAAAATCCTTGTCGCACTTGACGGGTAACCTCGCGCAGGTCGAGCCCTAGCAAATGTGCTTTGTTCTTGAGCTTGAGGTTGACCTCTTTAAAGCCCTGCTGATCGTTATCGATGATATCGCGGATATCGGTTAGGCCCGAAAGCTCAGCTTTGAACTCTTCTTTTGCCAGCTGTAATTCGGTGAGGTTGTTCCCAAGAAGTGAAACTGAAATGGGTTTTCCGAATGGAGATGCCGTTCCAAAGCTCAGGTTTTCGGAAGTATTGATCGGGCCAACAGCCTCTCTGAACACATTGGTGATCTCGAAGCTCGACATCTCGCGCACCTCAGAGCTAATGAGGATGATGTTGAGTGACCCTTGGTCGATGGTTGGACCCAGTGTCCGGACGATCGATTTAACGACGTGAAGGGAATCATCGCGCCGTAGGCGCATATCTTCGCTAACCTCCCAGACCTTGGTCTCGATGTAATTGAGCCGGTCCATAGTGATGCGCTCCGAGGTGCCCGAAGGCATTTTTAACTGGACTTCGATGTTCTCGCGCTCGATGTTGGGAAAGTACGTCGCGCGTATGAATCCGCCCGAGAACGCTCCCATCGTTATCATGAACAACCCCACCATGATAGCCATGGTGAGCAGCTTGTTGCGGATCGCAAAACGGAGTGTGGGTTGGTACAGGTTGTCGCGTAGGTAATTGATGATCGAATCGCCCAGGCGCTCCATGAACGATTTCTTTTTTCCGAGCGAATTAAGTGCTTTACTGTGGGCGATGTGGGATGGTAGAATTATGATCACCTCGATCAGGGAAATCGTTACGGTCCCGACCACCACGATGGCCATTTCGGAGAAGAAATCGCCGGATCTACCATCGAGGAAGAAGAACGAGCTAAAGGTGATGGTGGTGGTCAGCAGAGCGCTGGTCACTGCGGGCAGCACCTCCATGATCCCGTCGATCGCCGCACGGATCGGGTTCGTGTTCGGTAAGGTCTTGAGCTAAATACAAAAGCGCCCGTTCGTCCGTGGCGCTATTGCTTAAATCCATCTCCTGTATGAGGGTCCATTTTCGAGCTGTTAATCCGGCTTCTTCCCTCAACTCTCGCTTTGCACTATCCGGTAGGTCATCGCTGAGCGCTCCCCCCCTTCGGGTATCTCCCGGGTGTAGCGTTCGAGCGGATACCGATATTGGCCGATCAACCAAGTCATTCCGTTATCATCGATCGGAACCACCCCTATGGCAAGGTTCTTGAAATGCACCACCCTGTATTCACCCGGCGACCCTCCCGGAGTCAATACATCGGATTTGGTTACGGTGATCCACGGATTGTCGTATTTCTCCTCCGTGTGTAATGTTTTCCGGGGGTTATTCGCCGACACTGTAAAAAATGGATTGTGCGCGCTAAGTTAATTTAATAATTCGGGCTGGAGGTGATTGTTCGCACAATGGTTCCTACCTTTGCTCCACCTTTGTCAAACCTCACAGAATGAAACAGTTCCTAGCGCTGCTCCTCGCATTTTTTAGCCTTGGGGCCATGGCGCAAACCGCAACCCTCAGCGGCTATATTCGCGACGCTTCCAACGGGGAAGAAATGATCGGAGCCAACGTCTACTTCCCGGAGCTCCAAAAAGGAACCACCACCAACGCCTACGGGTTCTACAGTATTTCGGTACCTCAGGGCGAGTACACCGTTCGGTTCCTTTTCATCGGCTACGCAACAAATGAAGAGAATATCGACCTGCGGTCGGATGTACGGCGCGACGTCGAGTTATCGACCGACAACGTGGAGTTGCAGGAGGTCGTGCTTACTGACGAACGGGCTGTGGAAAACGTGAGGTCCGTGGAAATGTCAGTGACCGACCTCAGTATTAAAGAAGTAAAAAAGATTCCGGCCCTATTGGGGGAAGCTGATGTGATCCGAACACTACAGCTCATGCCCGGGGTAACTACCGTAGGTGAAGGCGCTACCGGATTCAACGTTCGAGGTGGAAACATCGACCAAAACCTCATCTTGCTCGATGAAGCCCCGGTGTACAACTCGAGCCATTTGTTTGGTTTCTTCTCGGTCTTCAATTCCGACGCAGTCAAAGATGCCAAGTTGTACAAAGGTGGTATTCCGGCCGACTATGGGGGCCGTTTGAGCTCCGTGCTCGACGTCCGTCAAAAAGAAGGGAACTCCAAGCACTTTGCCGGAACGGGCGGACTCGGAATCTTGAGTTCGCGATTGACGCTTGAGGGGCCCATCCAAAAAGATGTTTCGAGCTTTATGTTGGCGGGGCGTCGTTCGTATGCCGATCTCTTCCTGGCTCTTTCTACAAATGAGGATCTGAGAAACAACACGGCGTATTTCTACGACCTCAACGCTAAATTGAACTATCGATTGGGCGAAAAAGACCGCTTGTTCGCTTCGGCCTATTTTGGTCGCGATGTCTTTGGTTTCGGCGACTTATTCAAATTCGCCTGGGGTAACCAAGCCTTTACCCTCCGCTGGAATCACCTCTTCAGTGAAAAGCTATTCGCCAACTTTACCGGTCTGGTGTCGGACTATCGATACAACCTCGGAATTCCCGAAGGTGCACAAGCCTTTGACTGGGACTCGCGTATCTTGAATTACAACGCCAAAGCCGAATTCAACTACTACATCAACCCCGAAAACACCCTCACCTTTGGGGCGAGTTTCCTCACGTACAAGTTTGAACCGGGCGTCATTACCCCGGCCAGCGACGAAAACCTGTTCAGCGAGTTCACCATTCAAAACCAATACGCCATAGAGCCCGCGGCCTTTATTTCGCATGAATTCAAAGTGGGGCAACGGTGGACCTTACAATACGGTTTTCGTTACTCGGCGTTCGTACGACAAGGACCCGAGGGTATTCGCTTGTACGAAGAAGGTCAGCCCTTGAGCGAAGAAACCATCATCGATACGGTGAACTATGGAAATGGTGAAACGATCGCCTCCTTCGACGGATTTGAGCCGCGCTTGTCGGTAAATTACCTTATCAACGACGAAATTTCGTTGAAGGCCTCGTACAACCGAACGCGACAATACATACATCTAGTGTCGAACACCACGGCCGCTACTCCGGTGGATATTTGGACTCCGGCCGGACCTTATGTCGATCCGGCGACGGCCGACCAAGTGGCCTTGGGTTACTTCCAAAATTTTGCCAGTCACACCTACGAAACCTCCGTGGAAGTCTACTACAAAAGCATGCGCGATCTGCTCGATTACAAAAACGGAGCTGAGCTCGTCTTGAATCCTGTTCTTGAGACTGAACTTATCTCAGGTGAAGGTCGCGCTTACGGGTTGGAGTTCTTTGTACGAAAGCGCACGGGCCGCCTGACCGGCTGGATCAGCTATACCTTATCGCGCAGTGAGGTTCAGGTCGTTGGGGATTCTCCCGAAGAAACCATCAACAACGGCAATTGGTACCCGAGCAACTGGGACAAGACCCACGACATTTCGGTGGTCACCACCTATGCCTTAAGCGACAAGTGGGACCTGAGCGCCACCTTCGCCTTTCAAACGGGCCGACCGATCACTTATCCCGATGGGCGGTTCGTACAGGACGGTATCGTGATCCCGGTGTATAACAACCGCAACGGGGCACGTATTCCTGCCTACCATCGATTGGATCTCAGTGCCAACTACACTCCAAATCCGAACAAGAAGAAAGGATGGCAAAGCTCGTGGTCATTCGGGGTGTATAACGCCTATGCGCGGCGCAATGCGTACAGTATCTTCTTTAGGCCACAGGAAGATAATCCGACACAAACCGAAGCGGTACGCCTATCGATCTTCGGAAGCATCATTCCATTCCTCACCTATAATTTCACATTCTAATGAAAAAGTGGATCCTACTTTTATTGCCAATCGCACTCTTGAGTTGTGAAGATGTAGTGGAACTCGAGCTACCGGAGGGTGAGCCACTGCTGGTGATCGACGGACAAATCACCAATCAACCGGGCAAAACACGTGTGCTCCTGACCGAATCGGTCCCCTATTTCGATGAAGTTGGGAATCCGCCCGTTGAGGGCGCCATCATAGAACTCTTTGAGGACGGCGCGTCGGTCGGAACCTTTACGGAGCTCGATTCGGGGTTGTACGTTTCGGCCTATACCGGCATTACGGGCAAGAGTTATCACATTGAGATCGAGTTGTCCGATGGAAGTACCTATGCCAGTGAGCAGGAGCTACTGACTCGTGTTCCGCCGATCGATTCGGTGTACTATCGATACGAGACCGATCTTCAGTTTTTGGAAGATGGTTACTACGTTTATTTCGCAACTCAGGAGCTTCCTGGTAAGCCCGAATTCTATCGCTGGAAGTATTATTTCAACGGAATTTATCAGAATACGCGGTTCGATATCAACATCGCCAACGACGATTTCGTCGACGGAAACTACGTGGTTGATTTCGCAGTGAATTTTGAACCCTTTTTCGTCGGCGATTCGGTAGAGATAGAGCAATACAGCACTACGCGCGATTACTACGATTATTGGATCTTGATCGGAACGCAGGTATCACAGGTCGGTAGTCCATTCGACCCACCGCCCGCTCCGGTGGTCGGAAACATGATTTGTACCGACGACGCCAATGAGACTGTGCTCGGCTATTTTTCGGCCCACGGTTTAGCGCGTGGATCGGTCATTGTTCAGGAATAGAGCTTCGGTATACCTTGTTCACCGTTCGAGGTGTTGGTATGCGAATTCCGAAATGGACGCCGGCGTTGAAGTAGCCCCAGCCCATGTTGATTCCGGGTAGGTTATAAAGGTCTCCGTAACCCGATACCAGAAAGGCGATCCAAAAGTAGTCTTGTGAATATCCGGTGGAAAGGCGAAAGTCGATGCCTGGATTTATGATAAACCTCGATTCAGGGTCTTCGCCTGTTTCTCTGTACCGTTGATGCTGTAGCGTTCCTTTCATCACCAAAGTTCCGTGAACGAACCAATACTCGGCCGGAACATAGGTATAGGCATATCCCATTCCTAGCGAAACCTCGTTGAACCGCACCTCCCGGAGGTTTTTCAACGAACCGTAGAAGGGTCGGGTCGGATAGGGCACAATGCTGCTGTCTCCTCCTACGCGAAAGTGCCTGAACTGTGCAGAACTCGTTATTGACCCCGCCGATTTTAATTGCCGTTCAGAAAACGTAAATGCCGACCGAGCCGAGAATTTTTTCCAATTCCATATGTGTAGATATCCGACCCGGACGTTCCAGACGCTGAAATCTTCCCGCACATAATATTGGTTTTCATCGAGCACCCTATCGAGGTAATTGACTGAGTTTTTATCGGCAAAACCCTTAGTTCCGATAAACTGTCCCATGATGATGCCTCGTTTTTGATATAGCCCGAGATTCGCTTCGATGCGTCGCGTGGTTCCGTACAGTTCCTGACTCTTGAAATTATCGGGGATACTCACACTTAAGTTGGCGCCGACACGGTCCAGGTTCAGGCTGATCCCCACAACTCTGGTGGCGTTGGGTTGGTAGTTCGAACGGAGTGAATCAACGATCGACCCGCTGACCTTTGGCGTGAGCAATAGCGCGTAATTACGCACGGCAATGAAGCTACCGGCGCTCAGTTTTTTAGGAAAGCTCTTGTAATAAGTACTGTCCTTTTCCTGAGCTTGCAGCGCAAGTCCAAGGCAAACCAACAAGATCAACAAACGGTTGCGCATAGCGCAAAGGTACACTATTGAACGAGCAGCACACCCACCGACCGCTGATGTTGATCCGACAGCACGTAAGTATAGCATCCCGCCGCGAGGCGGTTAATCGAAATCCGCGTCGTTTGCCCTTGCGGCACCGCATAGCGTCCAACAATTTGGCCCTGGCTATTATAAATTTCCAAGCCTAGCGGCTCAATGGCTTCGACCGCGTCGATCATCAGGTAATCCCGGGCTGGGTTTGGATACAGCGTAAATGGTGCTTCATTTTCTTCAAGCGATGAGGGTGGCGTAATGATGGGAGTACACGTGGTGTCGTTACCTGAATTAGCATCGGCTATGGCCGTGCTGCTGGTCCAGATACACAGATCTCCCGATCCCGGTGCCAGCGACATCAAGGTTTGAAAGGTGAACAGTATGGAGTCGTTGGGTGGGATTCCCGATCCGTTATAGGCTTGGGTGATCGCGGTTCCGTTCGCAAGTTGGTAACTCACGTCGAATTGATTCACGGGGGTCTGACCGAAATTGCGGAGGTACACCCGAACCAATTCGGGCGTGGCCACGTTTCCGGTCGGACTCAAAATGCTGGATGCGCCAATATCCTCGATATACTCGGGTTCATAGGTCAAGTTGATTAGGAAGTCCTCTGTGTCGAACGCCCTGTAAGCTGCCCAAACTCCATCGAGCACCTCGTATCCATGACGTGAGGTCGGACCCGTACTCGACGAGCCGATATTCAAATTAGCACCTTCCATTCGCCACAGTACATATACTCCACTATCAGCAATAGTAACGGGGTTCGTCAACGGAACACTGGTGTATTGATTCAGCAGAATATTGGCGGCAGGTACATACACCGAATCGAGAAGAGTTCCGTGAGATCCTCCCGGACCATCGTCGCGATAGAGAATCGCAGCAAAGCTGGATGCACCCGTGTTGGATACGTGATAGAAACCCATGTGGGTGATCTTGGCCGGATGCGTGGGTGGAACAAAATACATGGCCACACCGCCGTTTCCACCATTCCACGCGAGGGAGCCGTTACTGACCCCTTCGGTGTAATCGAGAGTAATACTCGTTTGGGTGGTATCGACGACCACGATCTCGCGATCGATCGAATTATTCGCCGCGACTAAATCACCGGCGATCCCGGAGATGGAAGTTTGGTGAATGTACGTACCTGCGTTGCCCGGCGACCAAGTGGCTGGATAGGTCAAAGTAGTATCCTGACCGGCACTCAAGGCCGGTACTGAAACAGCCGTAGTGAGCAAAGTGCTTCCTAGGTTATTGACGATCTTTCCCGTGGCAGTGAATGGGCTCAAGGCTTGGTTTCCTGAATTTCCAACATTGGTCACCAAGTCAATGGCCGGACCATTGGCCCCGATGAATACCCCTTTGTTATTTTCGTTATCGTTCCAATTCACGCGACCGTCTGTGGCTTGATACGTAACCACATCCGGATACTCGAACTTGATGCTGTACAGAGCGGGCGGAAACTGATTGAAGGAATGCTCGAGTCCTACGCCACCCGTAGTGTTTTCTATTCCTATGACACCCTGAACCTGGAAGCCTGTTCCCATTTGTTGCTGAACGTTGATGTAAATGGAGCTGTCCGAATCGTCGAGAATGATCTGAAAGGTATTGGATCCGGAATAGCCGGCAATAGTCAAGTCCCAAAAGGGAACGTTGATAAACGAGATTACCGTGGAATCCGTGTTGCGGCCGATCCAACATTCGGCCGGATTAGCCGCACCGTCGAATTTAAGGTCGGACATCATTCCGGCAATGAAATCATTAGGCCCACCACTTGTAGGGATATTGGGAAAAGGAGAGGCAATGTTGACTTGGTTGAAGGAAATATATCCATTGGAACCGATCCAGAAATGACTCACGTCGTACCAGTAGAAATGGAAATTCTGGTTGTTCGCTATCGTAAATGGGCCAACGACGTTATCATCACCTAGTCCCAATACTTGAATTCCATCAGAAGGATTTGCGATATCCACCCACCCGTAAGTAGGTCCTCCCGGTTCCTGGCTATCGATCCATGTATAGCCATAAGCATCGGGGCCCCCCTGACCTGCATTGGCCAATGCAGAGAATAAAAGTGCAAAGAGTAGTAGTCCTTTTTTCATCGGTGTAATGTTTGGGTATTTTCACCAATATACCTAAACGCTTCAACCAAAGCAAATTATACTATTGCTCCGGACCCAAAAGCTCATCAACGGGCATACCGTCGTACTTAATCTCTTTTCCGTCTTCGTAGGTAATATACAGTTGTATTTCCCTTAATTCGTTGTAGTAGATCCAATCACCTGTTTTGGATCCCATGATGTACTTCCCTTCCATTCTGATTCGACCATTTGGCCAATAGAATCGATGCTTTCCGTCTGGTAATCCGTCGATGAAATCGCCCTGAAATTGCAGTTGCTCTGTATCGGCGTAATAGTGTTTCCAAGTGCCTTGTCGTTCACCTGCTACGTAGGGACCAATTTCAATATGGTCACCAACCTTGTAATTCCACACCCCTTCTTTGTAACCGTCGATGTATTCTCCTTCGGCTACTACTTCTCCACTCTCGCTGTACTCAACGGAAGGACCCTCGACCAGTCCTCGGAAATACTCTTCTTCCCGCAATACTGTTCCGTCGTCAAAATACCAACGCCAGAAACCAACGGGGAGGTCATTTTGATACCTTCCGTTCTGCTCCATTTTTCCGTTGCGGTGGTAGTACTTCCATTCATCTATCTTTTTACCGTCCTTATAGGAGCCCTCAGCTTTTTTCTCGCCGGTTGGGTAATAGTAGACCCATGGACCTTGTTCTCGTCCCTGATCGTCTAAAATACCCTCAGCGAGCAATGTACCCAATTGGAATTTTTGACTGGCAATTACATTGCCTTCCTCATCGTATTCGCGATGAACTCCGTCCTTGGTTCCATTCCGGTAACCACCCAGAGTTTTAATGAATCCGTCGGAGTAAGTAGTTCTGCGCACTCGAATTTTTGCGGTTTCGGGAGCATTGGCTTGCCGCACTCCTTCGATCCACTTTTCGGTTTTCCGCAAGTTTCCCTTTTCGTCGTAGTACTTGAAATATCCGTGTCGGAGTCCGTCGGCATAGCTCCCTTCTTTTTTAATGACGTCATCGGGCCAGAACCACATCCAAAAACCGGTGGTATCACCCGATTCGCTAAAACGATTGATCTTCTGTTGTTTTACGAGTACCCCTTTCTTGTAGGTATACAAGGTTATCAATCGCCCATCGGTCCCATATTCAAATCCGTTTCCTTGCTCCAAGCCGTTCACGAATGGAATCATCTTTTGAACTCCGCTCTCGGTATAAAAGAATTTGGTAGGTCCCTCGCGCTGATCTTTTTGATAGAGCTCGGTCTTGGTCTTGATGCCGTCGGTGTAGCTGGTCTTTAATCCTCTTTTGATGCCTTGATCGTAAGTTACTTTGAGCATGGTATCCCGATCGTTGTTGTAGAATACCCACTCACCGTCGAGTTTGAAATTGACTCGATTGCCTTCCGACTTCAGGTTACCGTTGGGATGATAGGTTTTCCAGTACCCATTGGGTTGCCCTTCGAGCATATACCCCTCGCTGGAAACGGTAGTTCCATCGCGGAAGTAAAGGACGGTATATTCACCGGTGGTATCCTTCTGGCCGGAGGCCGAAAAAGAAAGTCCGAAAATGAATATCAATGAAATCAAAGTTCTATTCAACACCTATATATTTATTCTTCTTTATTTAATAAAAGATATATGATGATAATGGTCGGTTAACATTTTGGAAAACTTAAGGTAGCTTTTGTTGTGAGATTACCTTTTTAAATATTGTTCACCACAAAAAAGGACCACTGTTTATTAAAGTTCGTTACTAATGAGCCACTTAGCTAATTTATGCACATCTGTGAATAAACGTGGAACGCAACGAAATTGTATTTCTCTTTCACTTAAAGGTAGGTGATGAATGTGAATTAAATTGTATTTTGAGGGAATAAAGAAGTAAAAATAAGACTTGCACGGTGTCTTAAAAAGGTGCAATGAGAAATAATACCTTTGGTATTACCCTTTTTATGCTCCACTTATGGACAGTTATTAAAAGGTTTTAACACCGCGTTGTTAAGTGTGAAAAACGTTTCCAAAAGGGCTTACCTTTGCTTGAAAATGAACTTGTTATGAAAATTGGCATCGCCGGCGACCACGCGGCTTACGAATTGAAACCAAAATTGATCGAACACCTACAACGACTTGGACACGAGGTGGTGAATTTTGGAATGGACAGACCTGATTCTGTGGACTATCCGGACTATGCACATCCACTAGCGGAAGCCGTTGAAAGATATGAGGTTGAGCTGGGTATAGCTATTTGTGGCAGTGGTAACGGGATCAATATGACCGTGAACAAGCATGCCGATATTCGCAGTGCTTTGTGCTGGAACGAAGAGCTGGCCGATCTGGCGCGCCAACACAATAAAGCCAATGTACTCGCACTTCCAGCGAGGTTTATAACCGAAGAAATGGCCAAGCGAATAACAGAGCGTTTCCTGGAGGCCGAATTCGAAGGTGGCCGACACGAAAGAAGGGTGAATAAGATCCCCTGCGCGTAAATTCACGATAAATTCATTTTTGGACGAGCGGGAAACTTATTAGCTTTAGTGGGTGTTCATTAAGCTGATATGCTCCAAAACTTGTCATCTACGTTCTACAGCATGTTCGATCGGAAGCCGGTTGAGCTGAGCGAGCATGTATGCTCTATGAAGGAGCGTTTTCCAGAGGCAAAGGTTTACGTAGGTACCGATAGTCAAAACTTCAGTAAGCACACCATTTACGTTACAACGGTGGTTTTTCGTTTTCCTATGAACGGTGCACACGTGATCTATCATAAGCATAAAGTGAAGCGCGTGAATGACATGTGGTCACGACTCTGGCACGAGATGGGACAAAGCGTAGAAATAGCTCAACATATAGAGCAAAACTGCGGGGTAAAGGTCCACCAGATCGATATGGACATGAATGAGGATCCTAAATATCCGTCGAACAAAGTATTGAAGGCGGCGCAGGGATTCATCGAATCTATGGGCTTCAAAGCCATGGCCAAACCGAATATACTAATGGCCACCCGGGCAGCCAATGCCCTTTGTCACTGATCTATTTGAATAACCATGGTTCGGGGTCCTGTTTGGACGAGCCCTTCCACAGTTGAAACTGAAGCACGGTTTGGGCATCCGCGGCATCGGTACGTACGGTACCAATAAGTTCCTTGGTCGCTACGTTTTGACCTTGGGCTACGTACACGTCGTTCAAGTTTCCATAAACCGTGAGGTATTTTCCATGTCGAATGACCACAGCCCTACCCGCTCCTGGAATTCTGATCACGGCACTCACTTGTCCTTCGAAACAAGCCCGCGCCGTTGCGCCTTTCTGCGTGGCAATATCGATTCCGTCGTTCCTAATCGTAACGCCGCTCAAAACAGGGTGGGGCTGTTCACCATAAGGACTTACAATGAGTCCCCGCTCAACCGGCCACGGTAGCTTTCCACGATTCGTGGTAAAGTTCGTGGAAAGCGCCTTCGCCTCCGGAGTCATAGCAAAAGCCTCGAATTCAGCCTCCGGATTATTCGCCTTGGCCGCTTCACGCGCCTTCCTGATCTCTTCCTCAATGATCCGCTGTATGGCCTGCTCGAGCCGCTTGGCATCCTTCTCTTTTTGACGCAGCGCCTTCTTTAGATCGCGCTCCTTATTCGCCAACGCATCTACCGTCAATCGCTGTTGCTGCTTTTCACCCGACAACAATTCCCGCTCGCGCTGCTTATCGGCCCGCAGGGCCTCCTTCTCTTTCTTCTCCACCTCCAAGGCAGCAATTCGTTGCTCCAACTCCAACTCCATTTGCTGCAATCGCTCTGCCTGTTTTCGCCGAAATTCATTGTATTGCTTTAAAAACTGCAAACGCTTGTAAGCCTGATTAAAATCGTGTGCCGACAATAAGAACATCAATCGGGTATAAGAACTGCGGCTGCGATAGGCCTGCCGAATCATTTCAGCATATTGCTCACGTAAAACATTCAACTCATTTTCGAGCGAATCGATCTGCCCGTTCTGCCGATCGATCTCCGCATCGATCAAGCGAATCTCGCGATCAATGGTGTTCAACAACTCCTCGCGAATACGGATTTTCTGCTCGAGAGTATTCAGCAGGTTTATCGAAACCCTCTTCGACTCCTGCGTTTCGTTAATAAGCTTATTGGTGTAGTCGATCTCCTGCTGCAGACTCTTTTTCTGACGCTGCAGATCCTCCTTATTTTGCCCAACAGCTACAGTAGCCCATAGCAATAAAACGATCGGGAAAATTCTACCAAGTAATGGGCGCATAGTCGTCTGGAATCTCAAAGGGGAAAGATAGAACAATATCAGTTTCTATCTTATTCGCCCTCATTTGCACAGTGGTCGCAGTAACCGAATCGCGCGCCTCAATATTCAGCCTGGTCGGCCACGAACGATCATTCACCCATTCAAACCCATCGTTCTGAACACTTAAATATCGATCACCTATCGGATCCCAAACGTTTTGCTCCGCGATCTCCAATTTCGCAATACTCACGCGCATGGTTTCAAAAAAAAAGGAAATGGACGAAGAATCATCGCGCCCTGCGGGCGGATGGTTGCTGAGCACGTAATACGCACTGTCCGTTTGGCCGTATACATCCCTGCGTTTCCAGACGAACAGCGAACTTCCACTAAAGGTGTTTTGCAGTGTGTTGAAGTTAACGGGGGCACCTAACTTTCGACTCAACGAATTAAAATCACTGTCCAAATAAGATCGATCCAAGCGGTTTATTACCAACACCCGATCTGGCGTAATTTGAGCCCGTACGACCTCTATGCCCAGTGCGGCCGTGATCGATACCCACATGATACTGTCGCGCTTCATGCGCACCTTGGCCGTAAAGGTCATGCTGGTGTATTCGTCCTTGTATCGCGTTGAGATGCGCGAGCTGTACGTATCCCAAGTCGCGCTGTTGTCTTCCAAGGTCTTGAAGACCTTCACGGGCTTCATTTCGTCGTATACCGTATCCGGAGTAGCGAACTTGCGCGATTGACAAGAGCCCACGAATACAAGCACTCCAATAAGGACGGCGATCCGCGACTTACTCATACAGCTTTTGTTCTCGAATCTTTTGCTCTATCAAATCGCTGGCTCCACCTAATTCCCGGGCCTTCTCCCACTGCTCTACGGCAGCATCGGTTTGACCGAGCTTGAAGAGGATGTCGCCGTAGTGCTCGCGAACTTCAACGCTCTCCCCACCTCCGTTACTCACGGCTTTTTGGATCCAGTTCAGAGCTTCATCGTACCGACCGAGCTTGTACAACACCCAAGCATAAGTATCTTGATTGGTTCCATTATTCGGAGATAACTCGTTACTCTTTTTCGAGTACTGTTCGGCCTTTTCGAGTTTTTCCCCACGGACCGATAAGTAGTAGGCCAGGTTATTCAGTACCACGGCATTATCACTGTCGAAAGCCAAGGCCTTTTCGTAATAGCTGTCCGATTTTTTGTCGTTCCCCACGTGATGATATGCATCGCCGAGGTACGAGTCGAACTGCGCTTGAAGCGATTTATTACCGATCGCAAATTCACGACCACTTTCGAGTATCTCGGTTGCCGACTCGTACTGTTCATCGGCCATGAGAGCAAAGCCATTCAACAAATACACAAGCGGCTGAGCCGGGAACAACTCCAACGCAGCAGTGCTTTCTTCCAAAAGGGCTTTCATATCGCCCATGTCCGCATCCAAGAGCAACACCTGTTGCCAAATGGCATATTGAGTCGCCCCGGCATCGATCGATTTGCGGAACGATTCGCGCGCTTTTTCACCATCCTGTTCACGGAGGTAAAAATCGCCCTGAACGGCATAGCCTTTTGGGTTATTCGGATGGGCGTTGATCACGGCTTCGACCAGCATGAAAGCATCTTCTTTCAGGTTTGGATCGCTACCCGAGCGTTCGTAGTACTTCAGTATCACCCCCATCTTGGCATCGATGTTTAGATCGGGATTTTGAAAGGCGATCACATAGGACTTTAGCGCTTTGTCGTACTGTCCGTTTTCTTCGTAAAAACCGGCCAATCCGAGATGGACTTCAGCGGCGTTCGGAAAGAGCTCGAGAGCCCGATCGTATTCCATCCTCGCCTCGTCGGTCATATCGTTGGCCATGAACAACTCTGCGAGCAACACGTAGTATTGCACATTGTCAGGCGAAGTGGCAATGAGTTTTTCGAGCTCGGCAGTGGCCTTGTCGATACTTCCCAGCTTCAGGTAGATCAACTCCTTCTGAAGCGCGATCTCCTCAATGACCCCGTACTGTTTTTCCATCTGCTCGTATACTTTCAGCGCACCTTTGAGGTCGTTTTGCTGAAGTAAGGTGATGGCTAAATTGAACGAATGCTCGGGGTTCGAGGGCTCTATCTTTTCGAGCTCGGCATATTGTCCGGCCTGTGCCTCATAGTTGCGCTGTAGGCCGTATATATCGGCCAGTACCATGCGGTACCATCGGTTGTTGGGCTCTACCTCAACGGCACCTTCACAGAAGAACTGCGCCTGAGGAACGTTTTGGAACTCCAAATACAACAGGGAGAGTTCGTACATCACCGTTCCGTTATTCCCGTCGATGCGCAGGGCTTCGAAGAAGTATTCGAGTGCGCGATCGTAATTTCCGAGGGCTTTCTCCTTTTGTCCGGCGAAGAACGCGCGGTCAAATTGCATGCGTTCGCGCTCGGCCAGAGGGTCCGTTTCAGTCGAACTTTCGGACTTAGCGCTGGGCTCAGCGACACTGCCCTTCATCCCGCCGCAGGCGAAGAAAATGGAGAGTACGCCAAAAAAGAAAAGGTATTTCGAGGTCTTTTTTATCAAAGTAATGTACTGTAATCGCCGATGCTGATGGATTTTGACCCGCCGCGATAGTGGACCTTGTTTCCGAGCATCGAGTTGTCGAGTTCCGCATCTTCAATAACGGTGTTTTCCTGCACCAAGGTATTGCTGATCTTGGAATTCTCAGCGCGCGTGCCATTTCCCAGACTTACGTTGGGTCCGACCGTAGAGTTTTTGATCACTACATCCTTACCGATGAAGCAAGGCGGAATGATCTCCGAGTTTTCGGCGGTGGCACTCGGGTCTATCAAGCCCTGACCTTCCTCAGTGAGGTAGCCGAGGATCTTGCTGTTGGTTTCAACGGTAACGTCTTTGTTTCCGCAGTCCATCCAGTCGTCGACCTTTCCGGGTAAGTATTTGGCACCCTTTTGTTTCATGTTCTCGAGGGCATTGGTGAGCTGGTACTCTCCTTTGTCCTTGATATCGTTGTCGATGAGGTACTGAAGCTCGTCTTTCAACCACTTACCATCTTTGAAATAGTAGATTCCGATGATGGCCAGATCGCTAACGAACTCTTCTGGTTTCTCGACAAAATCAGTGATATGTCCATCGTCGGCGATCTTGACTACCCCAAAAGCGCGGGGATCCTCAACCTGTTTTACCCAAATAACACCGTCGCTGTTGCGGTCGATCTTGAAGTCGGTGCGGAACAAGGTATCGGCAAAGGCCACCACACAGTTCCCATTGAGGCTATGCTTGGCGCAAAGTATGGCGTGCGCGGTTCCCAGGGCCTCTTCTTGATAGTAGATACTTCCTTTGGCGGCGACGCTTTCGGCAATACCGACGAGTTGTTGCTCTACCTCTTTACCGAAGTCCCCGATGATAAAGGCGACTTCGTCGATATCATCTCCCGTTACCTTGGCGATGTCCTGGACCAATCGCTGAACAATTGGTTTTCCGGCAATCGGAATAAGGGGTTTGGGGACGGTCAAAGTATGTGGACGCAAGCGCGACCCCCTACCGGCCATAGGAATGACGATCTTCATAATGGGTGGTTTTTATATTCCGGTGGAACCGAAACCTCCGGCTCCTCGTTCACTTTTTTCCAATTCTTCACCGGGCGACCATTCGATGCGCCCGTAATTAGCCACGACCAACCGGGCTATGCGGTCTCCATTTTCGAGGGTAACCGGGGCTTGCCCTAAATTGATCAGGATCACCCCAATTTCACCTCGGTAATCGGCGTCGATGGTACCCGGAGCATTCAACACGGTCACCCCCTTCTTTAAGGGCCCAGCCGCTGCGCGGGCGCACTTGCGCTTCGTAGCCAAGAGGAAGCTTAATAAAAAGTCCTGTACCGACCAACTTGCGCTGGCCCGGTTGTAGGGTTATGGGATCTTCGATATTTGCAGGTAGGTCGAGCCTCGCCGACGCTTCCGTCTTGAATAGCGGAAGGGGATGGCCCGAACGATTGATCACTTTGACTTCCATATCAACTTTTTTTCACCCAGCGGCGAATATAGCGATACTCAAAGATCGCTAAGATGGCCCCAAATATAAGGAATAGGGCTATGTTTAGCGGTAAGCTTTCGTTATCGAAACGTTGTCCCAACCACACAATTCCAATTGCTAGCAGCAAATAGCCGAAAAGGCGTTTGAAATCGTACGGAATCGGGTACGCTTTATGCCCCCAAAGAAGCGAAACAACCATCATGGTTCCATAGGCGATCAAAGTAACCCAGGCCGCGGCGGTGTAACCGTAGATAGGTATGGCCCAAAGGTTCAAAGCGATGGTGATCGCAGCGCCAACAATGCTGATGATGGCTCCGTACAGGGTTTTGTCGGATAGCTTGTACCAGATCGACAAATTGATGTACACTCCGAGAAACAAATTCGCGAGCAGTAAAACGGGCACAATGTGAAGCCCTTCGTAATATTCGGGGTTCGGGATGAATATGTGTGAGATCGGGTCTATGAACAGGTTGAGCCCAACGAAGATCAGCGAAGTGACGATCACAAATAAATTCATAAGCTCGGCGTATGTTTCGCGGGCATCGAGCTCCTTGGCCTTTGCAAAGAAAAAGGGTTCGGCGCCATACCGGTAAGCTTGAATGAATAGGGTCAATAAGATGCTCAATTTGTAGCATGCGCCGTAGATACCGATCTGGCGGAAAGCCTCCACTTCGGGCAGCACGAAATTCATGATTTGTCGATCCGCGACCTCATTGACGGCACTGGCCAGTCCAGCGATCATGAGGGGCCAACTGTACCGGATCATCCGTTTCCAGAGCGATGTCGAGAATCCGGCCGCGAGGCCGCGAGCTTCGGGAAGCAAGAGCAAAAAGGTGATCGCCGAGGCGATGAGGTTCGATATGAAGATGTAGCCGATGCCGACCTCGGGATCGTAGAAGACCTTCACAAGCAGGAACAACAAGTTGAAGCCTATATTGAGTCCGATGTTGGTGAGTTTCACCAAGGCGAATCGGAAGGCTTTTCCCTCGGCGCGCAAACGTGCGAACGGCAGGGCAACTACGGCGTCGAGTGCCAGTATCCAGGCAAACCAGCGAATGTATTCAGGGTGGTCGGGCAGGTTTACTGCCGCGGCGATGGGCCCGCTGAAAAGTAGGGCGATGGCCAAAAAGATGGAACTCGTGAAGACCAACGACCAGGCACCCGTGCTGAAGACTTTAACCTGATCTTCGTCGCGCTCACGGAATCGGAAAAAGGTCGTTTCCATTCCGTAGGTAAGGACCACGATCAGGAAGACCACCAACGCGTAGAGGTAGCTTACCTTGCCGTACTCTTCGGCCGGAAAAAGGCTGACGTACAGCGGAACCAGCAAAAAGTTGAGCAGCCGCCCAACGATGGTGCTGAGTCCGTAGATGGCCGTTTGGCCGAGGAATTTACGAATTGGATTCATCCATTATTTTCCGGGGAATTCGGCCGTGCGCTTCTCCATGAACGCCGTGGTTCCCTCTTTGAAATCCTCGGTGCCAAAGCAATTTCCGAAGACCTCTACTTCCTTTTTAAAACCGTCGACACCCTCCTCGTAGTATGCATTCACACACTCGATGACCCCGGCGATGGCTACGGGCGATTTGGTGCCGATCTTTTCGAGCAGCTCGTAACAAAAGGCGTGTAGCTGTGCCTGCGGCACGATGTGGTTCACCAAACCCAGTTCGAGTGCTTGCTCGGCTTTCACCATATCGGCCGTCATGAGCAGCGCGAGCGCTTTTCCTTTTCCAATGAGTTGTACCAAACGTTGCGTTCCGGCGTAACCCGGTGTGAGTCCGAGGTTGACTTCGGGCTGACCAAACCTCGCGTTTTCAGCGGCCACCCGTAAATGACAGGCCATGGCGAGCTCGCATCCGCCACCAAGGGCGAAACCGTTTACCGCGGCGATCACGGGTTTTGGGCATCGCTCGATTATGAAAAATACCTCGTGACCGTTAGCCGCCAAATATTTTCCCTGCTCTACATTATAGGTGCTGAATTCCTTGATGTCGGCGCCGGCCGCAAAGGCCTTTTCGCCCATTCCGGTGATGATGACACTCTTGATGTCGTCATTCTCGTACACGTCCTCGAACACGGCGCGCAGTTCAGAAAATACGCGGGTGTTGAGGGCATTGAGGTTTTGTGGTCTATTGAGGGTAACGGTCAAAATGCCGTTTTCAAGATCGGTCAAAAGAGTTTCGAAGGTCATGATCCGCTTTTTGTGAAGTGATGAAACAAAGATAGGATTTTAGCTTCCGCCCGCTAGGGCGAAACGCAAGGTAAAGACCGATCCGCGATCCACCTCAGATTGGACCGCGATAGTTCCTTTGAAATTGCCGACGATGTTGCGCACCATGGCCAAACCCAAGCCCGTGCCGCTGCTTTTGGTGGTGAAATTCGGCTCAAAGATCTTCTCGAGCTGGTCGTCCGAAATACCGCAACCATTGTCCTCTACCTCGATCACGGCCTCTGTTGCGGTGCGCGATAAACGAACGCTGATGTTGGGCTCACGGCCTTCGGGAATCGACTGACTCGCGTTGGTTAGCAGGTTGTTCATCACCCGAATGAAGTACTCTTTGTCGGCGGTGATGATCACGTCTTCCGGGTTTTCTGTTTTAAACCTTACGGGTTGATGTGTGAATAAGTCTGTACAGCTCTGCAAGGCCGCATTGAGTTCGACCGAGCCGTGGTTTTGAACCGGCATTTGCGCAAATGCCGAGAAAGACGAGGCGATGCTCGACAAGGTGTCGATCTGTTCAATCAATGTCCGTGTAAAGTTCTTGAGTTTGTCTTGAAACTCCGGATCGTTTGGGTCGAGTCGTCGCTCGAGTTGTTGAACTGTCAACTTCATCGGGGTGAGCGGATTCTTGATCTCGTGAGCTACCTGACGCGCCATTTTCTTCCACGCACCTTCTCTTTCGCTTTTTGCCAGCAGTTCGGCCGATCTGGACAACTCTGCCAGCATGCAGTTGTATTCTTGCACCAGAGCGCCTATTTCGTCGTCTTGGTCCCATTCGAGAGGATCGTTCTTTTCGCCAATTCGAATGTCCTTGATCCGGGCTCGAACGGCCGTCAGTGATGAAGTGATGTAGTTCGACAAGAAATAGGCCAACAGTCCGGCTCCAATGAGCAACAGAACATAGATTTGTGCGAGAGACTCAAGGAATTCGCGAAGTTCTCGTTTGTGAAAGCTGTCCGTTTGAAAATAGGGGACATTGATCACGGCCAAGGGTTCGCCCGGCGAGCTGTTGATGTATTCGTAGGTGGAGAGGAAATTCGTGGTATCGAGGTCTCGCTTCATAACCACTCGACTCTCACCGTCGCGTAGCCGGCTTAAAACCACCGGATTCAGGGCATCGTGGAGTACGCCGTTGTCGAAAAGGTTGGGGTTCGAAGATATAAGGAGGTCACCCTCTAAGTTGAAGATGTTGATGTCGAGGTTATTCACATCAGCCACCTCACAGATCTTGTTATCGAAAAGAGGGGTAATGCTATCGGTTCGTTGTGCGCTAAGATCTTGCTGCAGAAAGTAGTCAATGCTCGTGTGTATGGCATCTTCTTTCCGCTGTAGCCGCTCAATGTGATATTGTTCGTTCTCCCTTTTAAAGTGGTATACGGTAATCGATGCCATTAGGATGCTCGAAAGTAAAATGATGGCGAGCATCGAGAGGAATATCCGGGCACGAAGGGTCATGCGGCTAAGTTGGTCATTTCCTCCATATCATCAAAGACTGAGCCATGTGACAAAAAAACCCGCTAATGCGAGGGTTTCTACAGTTGGTTCGATCGGGATTATCCTTTGAGAGCCTCAGCCCCTCCAACGATCTCGAGGATCTCATTCGTGATCGACGCCTGACGCAATTTGTTGTAGGTCAGTTTGAGCTCTTTACCGAGTTCAGTTGCGTTATCCGTTGCTTTGTGCATCGCCGTCATTCGGGCACCGTGCTCAGAAGCATTGGAGTCTAGCAGTACTTTGAACAGCTGAGTGCGCAAACTTTGCGGGATCAACTGCTCTACGATCTGCTCTTTATTTGGCTCAAAGATATAATCCACGGTAGCGCTCGCTTCTTCATTGATCACGATCGGCAAAAAGGTTTCCTGCTTCACAAGTTGAGATGCTGCATTCTTAAAGCTGTTGTATACCAAAACGATCTCGTCGTACTCGGCATTTTCGAAGACATTCATCAAGCGATTTGCGATGGCTCCGGCTTCTTTGTAGGTCAACGAATCGAATATCGATGCATTGATTTGGTTCACACGGTACTCCCGTTTGTGCAAGAGCTCTCCGGCTTTTTTACCGAGTGCGAGCACTTCAACATGTGCTCCGGCAAAACGGTCGTCGGCCAATTCGCGGGCCGATTTGAACACGTTCGAGTTGAACGCCCCACAAAGGCCGCGGTTCGAGCTGATCGGAATGATCAACACCCTTTTTACCTCGCGCTTTTGAGCGTAGACGTTCTCAGGCGTGTCGAGGCTCGCGCTAAGATTACCTAGGATCTCCGTGAGCTTTTCAGCATACGGACGCATTTGGGTAATGGCGTCTTGCGCTCGCTTGAGCTTGGCGGCCGAAACCATTTTCATCGCACTGGTGATCTGCTTGGTGCTGTTCACCGAGGATATGCGGTTCCGGATTTCCTTTAGGTTAGCCATAGCTACGGATTACGGTTTACGATTGGTACTTCGAGGTCAGTTCGGCACATGCTGATTTCAACACGTCTTGGATCTCATCGGTCCAAGCGCCGGTACGCAATTGCTCCAAGGTGTCTTGGTGCTTCTCGCGCAAGTAGTTGGTGAATTCTGCTTCGAACTCACGTACTTTATCTACCGGCACGGCGCGCAACAATCCTTTTGTTCCAGCGAAGATGATGGCGATCTGCTCTTCAACCGAAACAGGAGACCCCTGTGGTTGCTTCAAGATCTCCACGTTACGCTTACCTTTCTCGATTACGTTCATGGTAGCCGCGTCGAGGTCCGATCCGAACTTCGCGAAGGCCTCGAGCTCGCGGTATTGAGCCTGATCCAACTTCAAGGTACCGGCGACTTTCTTCATCGCCTTGATCTGAGCAGAACCCCCTACACGTGATACCGAGATACCCACGTTAATGGCTGGGCGTACACCAGAAAGGAACAAGTTACTTTCGAGGAAGATCTGACCGTCGGTAATCGAAATTACGTTGGTCGGGATATATGCAGAAACGTCACCCTCTTGTGTTTCGATGATTGGCAATGCCGTCAACGAACCACCACCTTTTACTTTGTCTTTCAACACCTCTGGAAGGTCGTTCATTTGAGCTGCGATCGTATCGTCGTTGATGACCTTGGCCGCGCGCTCGAGGAGGCGTGAGTGAAGGTAGAATACATCTCCAGGGTATGCCTCACGTCCTGGAGGGCGACGAAGCAACAGAGATACCTCGCGGTATGCAACAGCTTGCTTGGACAAGTCATCGAATACGATCAATGCCGGGCGACCTGTATCGCGGAAGTACTCTCCAATAGCCGCACCTGCGAAAGGCGCAAAGAACTGCATCGGAGCAGGGTCAGATGCGTTAGCCGCTACGATGGTCGTATACGCCAAAGCTCTTTTTTCTTCAAGCGTTTTAGCGATTCCGGCAACGGTCGATCCTTTTTGACCTACAGCCACGTAGATACAGTATACAGGCTCACCGCGATCGTAGAATTCTTTTTGGTTGATGATGGTATCGATCGCCACTGTAGTTTTACCGGTCTGACGGTCACCAATGATCAACTCGCGCTGTCCACGTCCGATCGGGATCATGGAGTCGATGGCCTTAATACCCGTTTGAAGCGGCTCGTTAACCGGCTGACGGTAGATTACCCCAGGAGCTTTACGCTCGATAGGCATCTCAAAGAGCTCTCCTTCAACAGGACCTTTACCGTCGATCGGGTTACCGAGACCGTCAACGACGCGCCCCAAAAGACCCTCACCTACTTTAACGGATGCGATACGACCGGTACGTTTTGCAACGCTACCTTCGCGGATCTCGGTAGATGGTCCGAGCAATACTACCCCGACGTTGTCTTCTTCCAGGTTCAATACGATACCCTGCAAACCATTCTCGAACTCAACGAGCTCGCCTGATTGCACTTGGTTCAAACCGTAGATACGTGCGATACCGTCACCCACCTGGAGTACGGTTCCCACTTCTTGCAACTCACTCTCGGATTTATGGCCAGCGAGTTGTTCGCGGAGGATTGCTGAGACTTCAGCAGGATTGATTTCTGCCATCTTAAAACGCTTTTGTGTAAAGATTTTCATCGAATTCGCGCGCAATTTTCTTCAATGCCCCGCGCATACTGGCATCAATTTGTTTGTCGTCCATCCGGAGTACGAAACCACCGATAAGATCGTCTTCGACCTTCTCGATCAATTCCACTTCTGCTCCGGTTTGCGACTTGAGTCGTTGGACCACCCGGTCACGAACCTCTGGATTGAGTTCCTTGGCGGTGCTTAGGTAAGCGGTTTTGATCCCCCTATGTTCTTTGTACAACGACAAGAATTTGTCTGCGATCTCAACCAACAACTCCTCTCTTTTCTTTTTGGCCAACAGCGCCATGAACTGCATGGTGAGGTTGCTCATTTTGCCATCGAAAAGCTTGGTGAACACCGCGATCTTGTAGTCCGGTTTGATGATCGGACTGCGCAACATCATTGTCAAGTCACGACTATCGGCAGCGATAGCGAGCAATAACTGCATATCCGCATGAACCTCCTCGACCTGGTTGAGGTCAAGGGCTAGGTCGAGCAGTGACTTTGCGTAGCGCTGTTTTACCAGTGAATGCTTCATTTCACGGCTTAGTTAAATGAGATATCCTTGAGGTAGTCGTCGACCAACTCTTTGGATTTATCCGTGTTGGTCAATTCTGAGCGAAGTACTTTTTCAGCTACTTCGATCGCCAAAGTACCAACGGTGTTGCGCAACTCGTGTAGAGCAGCTTTTTTCTCGTTCTCGATGGTCTCGCGAGCCGAAGAGATGATCTTCTCAGCTTCTGCTTTGGCAGAGCCTTTTGACTCCTCGATCATGTTGTCGCGGATAGTGCGTGCTTCTTTAAGCATTTGATCGCGCTCTGCACGAGCCTCTTTCAAAATACGTTCGTTGTCAGCCTTTAGGTTGGCCATTTCTTCACGCGCCTTTTTCGCTTCGATCAATGCTTCTTCAATTGATTTTTCGCGAGCGTTGACCGCACCCAAAATAGGCTTCCATGCGAACTTACGCAGGAGAAGCAAAAGAATGAGGAACGACAAGGTCGTCCAAAAAACCAATCCAAATCCCGGGGTTACTAGATCCATGTTCTTTTATAATTAAAGAGGCGTTCTTTTTAAGGTGGGATCATCGGCTGCAGGCAATCCCTGTTCAACCGATGATCCAATGCTAATGTGATTAGGCAACCAACAAGGATACAACCACAGCGAAAAGAGCAACACCTTCAACAAGTGCAGCTGCGATAATCATTGCAGTTTGAATCTTTGAGGTAGCTTCTGGTTGACGAGCGATAGCGTCCATCGCTTGTCCACCTACACGTCCGATACCCAATCCGGCTCCGATAACGGCCAATCCGGCACCTAATGCAGCTAATCCAGTCATAATGAACTTTAATTATAGTTAGTAAATAGTTCCTCTATCAATGATGCTCTTCTACCGCCATTCCAATGAACAAGGCCGAAAGCAAGGTGAAGATGTACGCCTGCAAGGCAGCGACCAACAGCTCCAATACGTTCATGAACAACACAAACGCTACCGAAACGGGCGAGATCAACACGGTATCAAAAATGAAAATCAGTGAAACCAAACTCAAGATGATGATGTGTCCGGCCGTGATGTTGGCGAACAAACGAACCATGAGAGCAAAAGGCTTCGACAAAATTCCGATCAACTCCACCGGAATCATGATGAGCCAAAGAGCCACAGGTACGGGTGGAGTAAGGATGTGTTTCCAATAATATTTTTTTCCGCTGAAGTTGGTGATCAACAAAGTGAACACGGCGAGCGTCATCGTCAAGGCGATGTTTCCTGTGTAGTTTGCGCTGAAAGGGAAGAAAGGAATAAGACCGATCAAGTTGTTGATCCAGATAAAGAAGAACAGGGTCAACAAGTAAGGCATGTAGTGCTTGTAGTCCTTTTCACCGATGTTGGGGCGAGCGATATCGTCGCGAACGAATACGATCAAGGGCTCCATGAATTTGGCCAGCCCTTTAGGAGCAGCGGCTCCGTTTTTCTTATAGAACTTAGCCGTTCCGAGGAACAACCAAAAAATGATGACCATAGAAAGCATCATGCTGAATACGTTCTTGGTGATCGAGAAGTCGAGCGGCATAGCGTTTGCCACATTGTGGTCGGCATCCACATTGACGTACTGCCCGTGATTGTTAGCCTCTTCGCCGGCGTAGTAGATCTTCTCGTGCAAATTCACGAATCGTTGTCCACCCGCTTCAACTACCTGGTGCCCTTCGGCGTCGTGATGAAATTTTGAAGATGAGAAAACGACCAAACCGTTATCTGTCCATAGGATCACCGGAAGCGGCATGCTGATAGGGTGTCCGTTGTAATCGATGATGTGGAATCCGTGAGCATCCGCGATGTGGTGCATAATGACCTCGGTCGCATTGAATTCCTTCTCTTCACCGTGCTCCTCTCCATGAGCTTCGGCATGGGCCTCACCGTGCTGGTCGCCATGCTCTTCCGAATGGTCAGATGGGTGATCCGAATCGTGAGTTTCGGCGTGTTCTTGCTGATGATCCCCGTCGTGACCTTCGTGATGGTCTTGCGCAACTGCAATATTCGCTGAGAAAAGCAGGGCCGCGGAAATCAGGAAAAAGGCTCGGAATGAATGAATTCGCATCATCGTATACTCTGTAAGGACAGGCTTCAAAAAGCGGTGCAAAAATAGGCAATAAAGTCGAATATGAAAGCCAAAACTTTAACTTATTAAGACGTGTTGAAATCGGCTCAGACCACGACTCTAATTCTGCGGAAAACGAGGGATGTTTCGATGGTCAAAAAGAGAAAATAGGGGATCATGGTATGGACCACTCTTGGCTTTATGTCCGGGTCCTGATCGAGGAGCCCCGGCAGCAGGTAGATCACTACGGCCATCATTTTAACGACGCCGCCTCCTAAAAAGCCGAACCCCATTTGTGCCGGGTACTTGGTCTCCAGCCAAATCAAAAAAAGGAAAACCACTTCGTACAGAACCGAGAGGAACAAATAGGTCGGCCACATCACATCCACCCGCCAGGGTGCGGAAAAAAAGGACATGGAATAGTGGTGTATGAGATAAACGATCGGGATGCAGAGCGCGAATATCGCCGCCGGCCCCCATTTAGTCTTCATCATGGCTATCGCGCATTACGTTTCGGATGGTCAGATAGAGTGCCGAGAACACACTGACCAAAGACAAAATGAGCGTCCACAGGGGAAAATCGGCCCCGCGACGCTCATCTGTTTTATAGCCGGCAAAGGTACCAACGGCGATGATGGTCATCATTTCGATCGCCATACCGCTGTACTTGGCCCATTTCTTAAGCCGATTGTTCTGCGGCTTCTTTTCGTTCGGCATCCTTCAGCTCTTTGACCACGGCGCCCATTTTACAGCTTCCGGTGAAGTTAGCGCCGGGTTCAATACTCAGCTTATCTACCAAAATATCTCCGTGGATCTTCGCCGTGGCCTTTAAAGCCAACAACTGCGTCACTTGAAGTTTGCCCTTTATGGTTCCTTCAACATCGGCGTTCTGACAAAGGACCTCTCCCTGAATCAGTCCTTTCTCGCCAACGACCACTTTACCCTTGGTTTTAATGCTTCCTTCCAATGTGCCGTCAATGCGAAAATTACCGTCCGAGATGATTTCTCCTTTAATGGTGGTTTCCGGCCCAATGCGGTTTCTCGCAGGAGCCTGTGGATCCAAATTTTTAGCCATTTCTTTTCCTTTTGCGAACATTTTGTGCGAATAACTTTGCGAAAAAAGGGCCTCAAAGGTAGCATTTTTACACACAATCCAACTACAAATGCTCGGAAAATCAAGAGATTACAAGCCCGACTTTAAGCCGTATTCCTGTTCGAAGAACAACTGGTACGCCTCGGGCACCTTGTTTTGAAACAAGATGGCGAAGTTCGGCTGTGAGATCGCGAAGTGCATCCAATTGCGACCCTGAAGCATGCTCTCCAGATCCGGCTCCGTGGATAATGCATTGAAATACGTCATGGCTTTCTCGCCGTTGCCAAGGGTTCGCACAGAGATCATCTGGTACTCCTGATCCAGAAATAATCCACGAACGTTCAAATTCTCCAGACTGAAATACTGCTTGTTGAAATCGCTGATGAAGGTCGACAGATCATTTGCCTTCGTACTCTCCGCCGGGAAAAGCAGAATGTAAAAATGGGCGTCCTTCTTGCTTGAATTGAATTTTTTTGCCTCAGCGGCAAGATAGAGGGCTACACTGTCCGATTCTTCCTTCTGCGCAACTACCTCTTCCGTCTCCCCCGTGTAAAAGGCTACGATGCGCCGGGCCTCTTGACCCTCTTCGGTAAAGGGGTACTTTTCGGATACTTTGCGCATTTCTTCGACCAACCTCGCTTCACTGGGCTTCCCTTTGGCCATCGCCATCAAAAAGGCAAACTTAGCCTCCAGCGGATCACCCTCGAACTTCTTCAAATTCGCCTCGCACTTCTTGGCACAAGCCGAATACCTTCCGTTTTCGAATTCTGAGTAACACGATGCGTAAGCCGCACGGGACTGGTTGTGCTCCTCTTCCCGTTTGTCGGCATAACTCGGATCCTGAAGGATCTTGGCAAAGTCACTGTCCGGATCCAGATCGATCAACTTTTGCTTGTACTCTTCAGCTTTTTGTGGCATTTCTAAATCCGTGTACAAGCGGTACAGGTAAAAATATTCCCGGATCCGGTACTTGTTGTCCGGATATCGATCTAACAAACGTTCAAAGGTCTCGGCAGCTTTGGGGTCATCGTAAAGCTTCTCCTTGTATAACAAGGCTAAACCGAAATAAGAGTCGATATTGATTCGCTCTAAACTGTCCTGTGCCTCTTTGGTGGTCGGTAACTGCGCTATATAGATCGACCGATCGTACTTATATGCCCTGAACGTGCTGTCCCCAATGGTTACCGTAATGGTATCGCCATACTCCTCTTCGAACTCGTCTTGACTGAACGACCTTTTATTCGTCCGTCGCCAGTTGTCCTCTAGTTTTCGACGACCCCAAATCCGATCGAACTCCGTTCGTCCCAAGCTCACCGTGGACGGATTGTAGAAGTACCAGTTTCCTTTGGTCGTTTCCCCCTCGGACCGTTGATATTGATCCTGCTGCATGCGCATCTGGGCATTGAAACCTGAACGCGCCTGTTCTTCACGCTTCCGGTCTTCTTCCCTCAACTTGTTGATGTACTTGTCAATAGCCGCCTCGCGATCGCCGGGCTTCATTCGGCCCAACTTCAATAGGCTGTCGTTTTCCTCTATGGTTACGATATACCCTACCAGTTCATCGAGGTTATCGGCAAGCTGCTTCACCTCATCGTACCGCTCAAAATTCTCAGGTAAAACGGTCATGGTACTGTCGTAGTAGGCCTGTGCTACCCGGTAATTTCCTTCGTCAAAGGTGATCTCCGCCAGGCGCAAGTAACTCTTGGCTTTTTGAGTGTAGTTCCCCGTGCTGTAGTAAGCCGAATAGCGATAGTTTTCCTTGGCTTTTTCGTCTTCTCCCATTTCCCAGGCGATCTCGGCCAAGGCGAAGTAGATCTGATCCAGGTACTCTTCGTTTTTTTCGTCTGCGGCCAACTCCTCCAAGGCCTCAATAAGTGGTGCCGGATTGCGATTGTATCCGCTGATACACAAAGCGCGCTTGATCTGGGCTTGAAACTCCATGACGTAAGGCGGCTTCATTCTCAGGACTTCCCCGTAAAAGCGAATAGCTCTGTTGCACTCGCCATTGGCTTCGTATAGCTGACCGAGAATAAACGTGTAACGCGACTTCCTGACCTTGTTGCTCGATTGAGCTATGGCTCGGGTCAACTGTTCAATGGCGTACTCGTACTCCCCTTGGTCGGCATGGGTCTGAGCGTAGATGGCGTGGATCTCCGATTTGAGGTCCTTGGGCACTTTTCCGGTCGTTTCCAACACCTCTAAGGTGTACAGCGCTTGAGAATAGTTGTCCAATGCCAAATAACTCCGAGCCGCCCACCACATAGCTTCGTGATAAAGCTCGCCATCCGGAAACTGCAAGGCCACGTAGTTAAACGCCTCCAGGGCAGCCAGGTGCTCCTGCTTATAAAACCGTGCCTTCCCGATCAACAAATAGTTGTCGTCGATCCAGTTGTTCTTCTCCTCTCCTCTGATCACCATCGAGTGACGCCGGATCACCGTGGTCGCCTTGTCGATCGCACGATCCATCTGAGGGTAGATCGACTTGGCATCCTGAGGAGTTCCCAAAACATATACCGGTAGCACATTCTCGTAATCGTCTATAACCGAGTTTTCCAATTTCTCTACTCCTTCGCGAAAACTTTCGTTCCCGTTGAAGTAGCCATTGTAGTGCGCGGTAAGTTTATGGTACTCGCGATTTACGAACTTGTCCTTCTCTGTGGAGCACGAAACGGCAACCAGAGCGAACAAAACGATAACAAAAGGCCTTATGAGGAGCTTTATATTCAAAAGCGATAGAGTCAAATTCCTTTACTTAACTGCGGGGGCGCAAATTTATTATTATTCAAAGACATCCCTGCGTCTTCTGAGCAGTTTGCGATATTTGCGGCATGGCCAAGATCAAGGATAAAAACGAAGAGGCACGTCCGTGGATCGAGCGACTTAAGAATAAGTACCGCTTGGTGATCCTAAATGACGATACGTTCGAAGAGAAATTGTCGTTCCGCCTTTCCCGTCTCAACGTCTTTGTTGCTGCCGGACTCAGTGTCATTACCCTTATCGCACTGACCATCATCCTCATCGCCTTTACCCCATTGCGCGAGTATATCCCAGGTTACAGCTCGACCTCCCTGCGTCGTCAGGCGCTTGAGAATGCTATGCTCACGGATTCGCTTCGAAGAGTGATCGCCAACCAAGAGCGATATGTCGAGATCATAAACGGAGTCATCAGCGGTGAGCTCAAGGAGTACGATACCGCCGATGCCGTGGAAGCACAAGTGATCGACAGTATTGAAATGCCCCCTTCTCCGGAGGATAGCGCCCTTCGTGAAATGGTCGCCCAAGAGGAGCGCTACAATATATTCGAGGGCGGTACCGGTGAGAATTCAGTCATGGCCAACCTCACCTTTTTTTCGCCAATAAAAGGCATGGTATCGGGTAAATTCGACCCTCAAACCGATCACTTTGCAGTAGACATCGTAGCTCCGGAGAACGAACCCATCCTAGCTGTTCTTGAGGGAACCGTGCTCCTCGCTACGTGGTCGAGCGATGAAGGCTATGTAATTGCTCTTCAGCACGCGGGCGGAATCATTTCCATATACAAGCACAACAGCATACTGCTCAAGGAACAAGGCGAGGTCGTGCAGGCGGGAGAGGCCATTGCTATTATCGGCAACTCGGGCCATCTTTCAACAGGTCCACACCTCCATTTTGAACTTTGGAACAACGGTATCGCCGTAGATCCCGAAAGCTATGTCGTTTTCTAATGAGCATTAAGTCGCTTCTTGCAAAACCCTTTGCCGCTTGGGTTGCCAACCAAACTCGAAAATGGTCGTCGAAACCATCGGAGAGCCAGCGCGCGGTCTTTAACGAACTCGTTCGTTCTGCCGGGGACACGTCTTTTGGACGCGACCATGACTTTGCATCGATAAAGGCTTACTCCGATTTTCAAACCCGCGTACCGGTGCGCGACTACGAAGACCTCAAGCCTTATGTTGAGCGCATACGAATCGGTGAAAACGATGTATTGTGGCCCGGTAAACCGCTCTATTTCGCCAAGACCTCGGGTACGGCGAGCGGTGCCAAGTATATTCCGATCACCAAGCAGAGCATGCCCTTTCACGTGGAAAGCGCACGTAACGCCTTGTTGCACTACGTTCACCAAACGGGGAAAACGACCTTTATTGACGGTAAAATGATCTTCCTTCAGGGGTCTCCGGAACTCGAGGAAGTAAATGGAGTCAAGCTCGGTCGCTTGAGCGGGATCGTTGCACACTACGTGCCCGGTTATCTTCAGCGTAACCGGATGCCAAGCTGGGAAACCAACTGTATCGACGACTGGGAAACCAAGGTCGACGCTATCGTTACGGAAACCCTTTATGAAGATATGCGCCTCATTAGCGGTATTCCGAGTTGGATGCTTATGTACTTTGAACGAGTACTCGAGCGCACGGGCAAAAAGATTCTGGACGTGTGGCCGAATTTTTCGCTCTTCGTGAACGGCGGAGTGGCCTTCGAGCCCTACAGGACCAAATTCGAGGAAATGATCGGAGCTTCGATTGACACCATTGAAGTGTATCCGGCCTCAGAAGGGTTTATTGGCTATCAGGATAGTCAAACCGAACCTGGATTGTTGCTTCTGCTCAAACAGGGAATATTCTATGAATTTATTCCGGCCGAGAAGGTTTTCGATAAAAACCCTCTACGACTGACCATCGACGAGGTTGAGCTCGGAGTCAATTACGCGCTTATCATGAGCACGAATGCGGGGCTTTGGGGTTACAACATCGGCGATACCGTGCAGTTCGTGAGCAAAGACCCCTATCGTATTGTGGTTTCGGGTCGAATAAAACACTACACCTCTGCATTTGGTGAACACGTGATCGCTGCAGAGGTAGAAGCAGCGCTAAAAGAGGCTGTTGAGCAAACCGGAATACAAATAAACGAGTTCACCGTTGCACCCCGGATCAATCCGACCGAAGGACTCCCTTATCACGAGTGGCTTATGGAATTCGACGAAAAACCAGCGGACTTGAGTCAGTTGGCAGAAATCATCGACCGGGTCATGCAGGAGAAGAACATTTACTACTCGGATTTAATTAAGGGTAAGGTCTTACGCCCGGTGGTCATTACGCCCATTAAACCGGGTGGCTTTAAGGAGTATATGAAGTCAGTGGGCCGTTTGGGAGGACAAAACAAAGTTTCACGATTGAGCAACGATCGCAAGATCGCGGATAAACTCAGCGAATTCGCTTGGTAATGGAGAAAAAGAGATTGGCTATACTGGGGTCCACAGGGTCCATTGGAACACAGGCTTTAGAGGTGGTTAGCGAGCAACCCGACTCCTTTGAGGTCGAAGTGTTAACGGCCAACGGGAACTGCGATCTTTTGATCGAACAAGCCCAGAAATACCAACCAAATGCGGTCGTGATCTGCGATGAGTCGCGATATCAAAAAGTGAACAACGCTCTTTTCGACTTGGGGGTAAAGGTTTACGCCGGAAACGATGCACTGAAAGATGTCGTGCAAATGGAAACCGTCGACCTAGTGCTTACCGCACTTGTCGGCTATAGCGGTTTAGCCCCTACCCTATCTGCTATCGAAGCGGGAAAACCCATCGCTTTGGCGAACAAGGAAACCTTGGTCGTTGCCGGAGAGCTCGTAACCGATGCGGCCGCGCGCAAGAGGGTTCCGCTGTTGCCCGTAGACTCAGAACACAGTGCTATTTTTCAGTGCCTGGTCGGGGAGTTTCACAACCCAATTGAAAAGATCGTGCTCACGGCTTCGGGCGGACCCTTCCGCGGGCGGACCCGAAATGAGCTTCTTAAAGTGTCCAAGGAACAAGCGCTCAAACACCCCAACTGGGAGATGGGCGTCAAGGTGACCATCGATAGTGCCACCCTCATGAATAAAGGCCTCGAGGTTATGGAGGCCAAATGGCTTTTTGGTTTGCGACCCGATCAAATCGATGTAGTGGTTCATGCTCAATCGATCATCCACTCCCTTGTTCAGTTCGAGGACGGAAGCATGAAAGCTCAAATGGGCTTGCCCGACATGAAGTTACCCATCCAATACGCTATGGGATATCCCAATCGATTAAAGAATTCCTTTACTCGATTCAATTTCATGGACTACCCCGAGCTCACTTTCGAGAAACCCGATATAGAGACTTTTCGGAACCTCGGTCTCGCCTTCCATTCACTCGATCAAGGCGGAAACGCACCCTGTATTTTAAACGCCGCCAACGAGATAGCAGTAGCGTCATTTTTACGAGACCAAGTCGGGTTCCTGGAAATGTCGGATGTCATTGAAACTACATTGGCCAAAGCGACGTTTATCGAAAAGCCCTCCTATGAAGATTACGTGGCCAGCGACGCCGAAGCGCGCCGCATCGCAGCGGAACTCATAAACTAAGTACCTTTGTTACCCTTTTTGGAATAGAAACACATGGAATTAACAGATATAGCAGACATTCTGGTCAAGGCCACTCAGTTCTTTCTGAGCCTTTCACTCTTGATCATCCTGCACGAACTCGGACACTTTATTCCGGCCAAACTCTTTAAAACCAGAGTTGAGAAGTTTTACCTCTTCTTCGACCCCTGGTTCTCGGTATTCAAGAAAAAGGTCGGTGAAACGGAATACGGTATCGGGTGGCTTCCGCTCGGAGGTTATGTGAAGATCTCGGGTATGATCGACGAGAGCATGGATAAGGAGCAGATGAAAAAACCGGCTGAGCCTTGGGAGTTTCGGTCTAAGCCGGCCTGGCAGCGCTTGATCATTATGATCGGTGGAGTAACGGTGAACGTGATCCTCGGAATCGCCATTTATGCGGGGGTTCTTGCCTATTGGGGCGAGCAATACCTTCCTACGGAGAACGCGACCTACGGAATTGCTGTCGATTCGACCGGAGAATCGATTGGTCTTCGCGATGGCGATAAGATTTTGCTCGTGAACGGAAATGAAGTTGAGAACTTCAACCAGATCCCAATGGAGATCGTGTTGGGTGCTGAAAGCGTAACCGTGGAACGCGACGGACAGGAATTAGATTTGCCCGTGACCTCGGCCAACATAAAAGCGATGGTTCAGAACCCCGCTTTTATGACCCCGCGAATCCCTTATGTGGTGGGTGAGTTTACCAACTCCTCAGTGGCCAAAAAAGCCGGCCTTCTGGAGGGAGATCGAATTGTAGGGTTGAATGGACGGCAGTTGGAGTTTTTCGATGAGTATATCGACAGTATCCCCGCTTATGCCGGAAGGATCGTTACACTCACCGCCCAGCGTGAAACTGAACGAGTTGTTGTAGAAGTGCCTGTTCCCGAACACGGCAAGATCGGCGTTTACCCCGGAGGTTCCTATGCCGATTTCTTTGACATCGAAACCAAGAAGTACGGGGTCTTTGAGTCAATTCCGGCCGGGTATCACCGCGCTACCGGAACGCTTTCAAATTACATTCGCCAATTCAAGATCATTTTCGACACCGAGACCGAAGCGTATAAATCGGTCGGTGGCTTCCTCACGATCGGAAACCAATTCCCCAGCACCTGGGACTGGCAATACTTTTGGAACTTCACGGCTTTCCTGAGTATCATGCTGGCCTTCTTGAACATTCTACCAATTCCGGCTTTGGATGGCGGCCACGTGGTGTTCGTACTTTGGGAGATGATCACGCGACGTAAACCTTCTGAAAAGGTTTTGGAATACGCTCAAATGGTCGGGTTCGTGATCTTGTTGGCCTTGTTGGTTTTTGCCAATGGGAACGACATTCTGAAGTTATTCCGCTAATTTGGTCTCCCAGAACGAGACCTTATGAAGCGAACCGTCCTAGCCCTACTTTGCACCGTAGTTACGCTTCTGGCCGTAGGCCAAGAAGAAAAACCCGATAGCCTGTATTCGGGGTTGATGATCATTCCTTTTCCGCCGACAATGTACCTGAGCGATAGCGACCGCGAAATAGCTGCGGCTAGCGATATGGATTACGATGCGCTGCGCGACCGTTTTAGACTCGGACTCGATATCAGTTTTACGGTGCGTCTCGAGGAAATGTATGGTGATCATAGCTTGCTGCGCGACACCTTGGAGCGGGCGCGCGAAGATCTTACAAGGTTGTATCGCAATACGAGGTATGCCTATGCCCTGTCACCGGAGTTCGTGAGAATGACGGCGGAGAAAGAGGAGGCTGAAGAACAAAAGAAATTTAAGGATCCGTTTAGAAAGACGAAGGAGGAGCAAACCGAAAAATCCAATGAGCCAAAGACTCAGCAGGGCCTGTTCGGGCCGGATGAGAAACGCGAAGAAGTAAAGCCCGACACGGAGGGTAGCTATATGCAAGCGACTTTGAAAGACACTACCGTTTTGGCCGAGCTCTCCGATGTGTACGGCACCGAGGTGTTCTTATTTCTGAACCAATTCGAGATTGACACGAGATTCGACGATTGCATTGATTTTCAGAACAAAGTGTACAATAGGGCCATCCGAGTGCACTACGACTTATTTAGAGCCGATGGAACACGGCTAACCGGCGGAGTCCTCGAGACCATCTTTCCGAGTAGTGTGAACGACGTTGGGGAGATCACGCGACGTTACTTTGGTGGAATTACGGACGGATTTGTGTCTAAGGTCCCTGCTCGTACAGAAGCGGATTAGTACCTTTGTTTGCTCACTAGATTAAGTATATCAATCATGTCAGAACTTACCGAAAGAATCAAAGACACAGCCCACAATATTCAGCAAGAATTCGGCATCCGGATGGCCTTGCGCGAGTTGGGCATCAAAGACGATAATCACGGGGTTTCGACCGGAGCAGAGAGCTTTGGTAGTGGTCCTTCGATCGAGAGCTACTCTCCGGTCGACGGATCCCCCATAGGTTCCGTAAGCTCGACTTCTGAGGCGGATTACGCTCGCGTGATCGCTACAGCGCAAGACGCCTTTAAGGAGTGGCGCAACGTGCCGGGGCCACAGCGCGGTGAGATCGTGCGTCAGTACGGCGAAAAACTTCGCCGTAAGAAGAAAGCACTCGGCAAGCTCGTGAGCTACGAGATGGGTAAGTCGTATCAGGAGGGCTTGGGCGAAGTACAAGAGATGATCGACATCTGTGACTTCGCGGTCGGACTTTCACGCCAGTTGCACGGACTCACCATGCACAGCGAACGCCCGGGACACCGCATGTACGAGCAATACCACGCACTTGGTATCGTAGGCATCATTTCGGCCTTCAACTTCCCGGTTGCGGTATGGAGCTGGAATACCGCTCTCGCCTGGGTATGCGGAGACGTATGTGTTTGGAAGCCCTCTGAAAAAGCACCTCTTTGCGGTGTAGCTTGTCAGAAGATCTGGCAAGAGGTAGCAGAAGAAAATAACCTTCCCGAAGGTATTAGCTGTTTGGTAAACGGAGATTACAAAGTGGGCGAAATGATAACGGCCGACAAGCGCGTACCTCTAGTGAGCGCTACGGGATCTATCCGCATGGGTAAGATCGTGGCACAAGCCGTGGCTGCTCGTTTGGGCCGCTCATTGCTCGAGCTCGGAGGAAACAACGCCATCATCATTACCCCGGATGCGGATCTCGACATGACCATCATCGGAGCTCTTTTCGGAGCGGTCGGAACGGCCGGACAGCGCTGTACCAGTTCGCGACGTCTGATCATCCATGAAGAGGTGTACGACGAGGTTAAAGAAAAGCTGACCAAGGCCTATGGCCAAGTTCGCATTGGTAATCCACTGGATGAGAAATTCCACGTTGGACCACTCATCGATACGGGCGCAGTAGGGCAGTATCTGAACGCTATTCAGCAAGTGAAACAAGAGGGCGGAAGCATCTTGGTAGAGGGCGGAGTGATCGAAGGCGAAGGCTACGAAAGCGGCTGTTACGTGAAGCCCGTGATCGCCGAAGTGGAGAACCACTACAATATCGTTCAGGAAGAGACCTTTGCTCCTATCTTGTACATCATGAAGTACAGTGGAGACCTCGACAACGCGATCGCACTCCAAAACGGAGTGGTACAAGGCCTTTCTTCGGCCATAATGACTACGAACTTGCGCGAGGCGGAGCGTTTCTTGAGCGTGAACGGATCGGACTGCGGTATCGCAAACGTCAATATCGGAACCAGTGGTGCTGAGATCGGTGGAGCCTTCGGCGGTGAAAAAGAAACCGGCGGTGGTCGTGAGTCCGGATCGGACGCTTGGAAGGTATACATGCGTCGCCAAACGAACACGATCAACTACAGTACGGAATTGCCTCTAGCGCAAGGAATTAAATTCGACCTGTAACATTGAGCGAGGTGGTGTTCAGACCCATCGAGCCGAAAGATAACCGAGCACTCCGGGACCTGATCCGCGAGGTGCTCGAATCGTTTGGGGCCAATCGCGAAGGTTTTGCGGCCGTCGACCCCTAGCTCGATGATATGGCCGCTGCGTTCGATACCCCCAGGAGTCGATATTACGTTTTGGAACTCGAAGGCGTTGTCGTGGGCGGAGGATGGATAGGCCCGTTGAAAGGCGCACCACCCGAGTACTGCGAACTTAAAAAGATGTACTTTTTACCGAACGTGCGGGGCCGAGGCTGGGGGCGCAGGATGATCGAAAAATGTCTGAACGATGCCCCGGAACTAGGCTATCGGTATTGCTACCTCGAAACCCCGGCCACCATGGAAACTGCTCGATATTTGTATGCAAATTACGAATTTGAGCCGCGAACACAGCCCTTCGGTGAAACCGGCCACAGCGGCTGCGACGTGTGGATGATGAAAGAACTTTAATGGCAACGATCGGAACGGACATACAGCAGGCGGCGGTGTATTTGCGCAACGGAGAGCTCGTGGCCATTCCGACCGAAACGGTATACGGACTTGCGGCGAACGCACTCGACCCGGATGCCGTACTTCGAATATTCGAGGCCAAGCAACGCCCGAGTTTTGACCCGCTGATCGTGCACTGCAAATCGTTCGATGCGGCAATGTCGTACATCAAAACGGCGCCTCGCTCTGCTGTAGCGCTGGCCGAAGCCGTTTGTCCCGGCCCTATGACCTTGATTTTGCCCAAACGAGATATAGTGCCGGACCTGGTTACGAGCGGCCATTCTACGGTCGGAATCCGAATTCCGAGGCACCCCGTGACTCAGGACCTCCTCAATGAGCTCGATTTTCCCCTCGCAGCACCCTCGGCGAACCCATTCGGCTATGTTAGTCCGACCACCGCACAGCACGTGGATCACCAACTGGGCGGCCGAATCCCCTACATTCTCGACGGGGGCCCCTGCGAAATCGGAATCGAATCGACCATCGTGTCGTTCGAGGGCGAAAAACCGATAGTGCTGAGACTCGGCGGCCTCGCGCTCGAAGAACTCGAAGAAGCCCTCGGCGAACCCCTCGGCGACGTGCGCACCAGCAGCTCACGCCCCGAAGCCCCAGGCATGCTCATCGCCCACTACGCACCTGGTAAAAAGGTTGTTTTTTCTTTCTGGGCCTCGCGGCCCGATGCGGGAGTCGAACGGTCGGGTCAACGAGTCGGACTGCTTTGTTTATCGCGCCCTTCGGATGTGCCGAATGATGTGCCCGTGATCGAGTTATCACCGAGCCGAGACCTCAAAGAAGCGGCCCGAAATCTCTTCGCCGCACTGCGTGCTTTTGACACCATGAAAGTCGATTTGGTGATCGCCGAACCTCTGCCCGATACCCAACTCGGAAGGGCCATGAACGATCGCCTGAAACGAGCGGCCGCATCATCGTCGTGAGTACGGCACAACTTTGTACCTTTGTGACACTTTAAAGTTAGACCTTATGTCAAGTTTGACGGTATTAGCGGGCTTCGTAGGCCCATGGCAGATCGCCCTCATCGTTGCGGTCGTATTGTTGTTGTTCGGCGGACGCAAGATCCCCGAACTGATGCGTGGATTGGGCAGCGGAATCAAGGAATTCAAAGATGCCACTCGCGACGACGACGACGACGATAAGAACGATAAGAAAGAGATCAAAGACTGATCGATGGCCTATAGCACGCTCGCGCAGATCCAGCGGGACCTTTCGAAGGGGCTCCTGACCCTTCCCGAATTAGTGAACGCCTACCTCGCACATATTGAAGCGAATGCCGGGCTCAACGCCTTTCTGGAAGTTTATAGCGACGAGGCCCTCGAACGGGCCGATGCTATCCAAACCCGTATGCAACAAGGCAATGCGGGACGTTTGGCCGGATTGGTTTTAGGCATCAAGGACAATATCGTATACAAAGGGCACAAGGTCTCTGCGGCATCGCACATTCTCGAAGGGTTCGAGAGCTTATTCAGCGCCACAGTGGTCGATCGGCTGTTGGCCGAAGACGCCGTGATCATAGGCCGATTGAATTGCGATGAATTCGCGATGGGTTCGGCCAACGAAAACAGCTATTTCGATCCGGTCAAGAACCCCAAGGACGAATCTCGCGTACCTGGTGGATCCTCGGGAGGGTCGGCAGCAGCCGTGGCCGCGGACCTATGTCATGCCGCACTCGGTAGCGACACCGGCGGCTCTATTCGCCAACCGGCTTCCTTTACCGGGATCGTGGGTTACAAGCCAACGTACGGACTCGTATCGCGCCACGGACTCATTGCTTACGCGTCGAGTTTTGACCAAATAGGACCGATGACCAAAAGCGTCGAAGACGCGGCCTTGATACTCGAGGTAATGGCGGGTCCCGACGATTACGACAGTACCGCTTCACAAAACGAAGTACCGAAGTTCAGCAACGCTATGGCGCAGAACGATTCGGGCCGCGAGGCCCCCAAAAGAATCGGCTACATTGCCGAAGCTATCGAAGCCGAAGGCTTGGACCCCGAGGTGAAAGCGACGATGATCGCCGAGATAGAACGCCTTCGGGCCGATGGCCATACGGTGGAAGAAGTGAACTTTCCGCTGCTCGATTACCTTGTGCCAACGTACTATATTTTGACCACCGCTGAAGCGTCGAGCAACCTGGCTCGGTACGACGGCGTGCACTTCGGTTACCGAAGCGCGGAAGCTGAAGGTCTCGAAGAAACGTACAAGCGATCGCGTACAGAGGGCTTTGGAGAAGAGGTAAAGCGACGTATTATGCTCGGCACCTTTGTTTTGAGCTCTGGTTATTACCACGCCTACTACGGCAAAGCTCAAAAAGTACGCCGCTTGATACGTGAAAGAACGGACGAACTCCTGAGTGAATACGATTTGTTGTTGTCACCCACTACGCCTCACGCGGCGTTTGAGCTGGGTAAGAAATACGACGATCCAACGACCATGTACTTGGAGGACATCTTTACCGTTCAAGCGAACTTGGGCGGACACCCTTCGGTTAGTTTACCCATGGGGCACACCGAAAGCGGACTGCCCTTCGGTATTCAGTTCACTGCGGGTCGCGGTGCCGATGAAGGCTTGCTGGCATTCAGCGCGGACCTAATGAACAAGCGGGCGTGAATAAGTAGTGCCCAGTCGGGTACTGAGTTCCCAAAAGGAACGTTTTATTAGTGGTATGAAAGAAAAACTCTTGATGGGGGCGTTGCTCCTCAGTGGATATTTATGGGCAGTTGAGGCTGAAACCGACACGTTGAACACGTTGCGGGACGATCCCTTTATGGTACAGCTCGACAGTTTGTTGTACGCGGATTATTTCGCGGCCGGGCCCGATAGTACCATTGAGGATTCGAGCGTTTTGGCCGAAGGTCCGGAAGTGCCGGACAGTGTGATCGCGGCTCGCCCGGCGGTGCTCGACAAGCGGACTCCGCTGGCCCTGGAATACAACGAGCACGTTGCTCGGTTCATTGATGTTTACGCCAATAATCGACGCCAACAAGTGGCTCGCATGATGGGGTTGGCCGAGCTGTATTTTCCCCTTTTCGAGGAAGTGCTCGACAAGTACGACATGCCCTTGGAGTTAAAATACTTGGCCATCGTAGAAAGTGCTTTGAACCCTCGCGCTAAATCGCGCGTTGGAGCCACGGGGCTTTGGCAGTTTATGTACTCGACCGGTAAGATATACGGCCTCGAAGTAAGCAGCTACGTCGATGAGCGAAGCGACCCTGTTGCGAGTACGGAGGCCGCGGCGCAATTCATGACCAAGCTGTACGAGAGCTTTGGCGACTGGAACTTGGTTCTTGCGGCCTACAATTCGGGTCCCGGAAACGTGAGTAAAGCGATTCGGCGCTCGGGTGGAAAAAGAACGTACCGGGAAATTCGCCCCCGGCTTCCTCGCGAAACGCGCGGTTATGTGCCGGCTTTTATTGCGGCGAACTACATCATGAACTATGCAGAAGAGCATGGGATTTATCCCCTGGTCGCAACGGTTCGACACTACGACGTCGATACAGTCGTATTGAAGCGACTCATGACCTTTGATCAGCTGAGCGTATTGCTTCAGATGCCCAAAAGCGACCTGGAGCTACTGAACCCTCAGTATGAGCTGGATATTATTCCGATCGTTGATGGAAAGCTGCATGCCTTGACCTTGCCAAGAGAGAAGGTGGGCCTTTTCGTTTCCCATGAAGATAGCTTGTACCGTTATGCGGAAGTGGCCATGCCGGGCCCGAGCCTGCCTGAGTACGTAGAAATGAACGACCGCGGTCGTTACAGGGTCAAGTCGGGTGATTACCTCGGACGTATCGCCATCAAATACGGGTGTTCCGTGCGGGATATTCAGCGGTGGAACAACCTTCGTGGAACCAATATTCGAATGGGTCAGTATTTGACCGTTTACGCCCGAAACGTTGAGTCGATCGACTACATCAGCGGGATGCCTAGCCCGGAGATCACCGGTATGGAAGAAACCACAGCCACAGCTCCGGCTACAACCACAGAGGCCGGTGGTGGTGTTGATGCTGCTGCCGAGGTCACTTCTGCAACACAAAATAAGGCTGAACCAGACACCCAGACGGACGTTAATGCTAGTGCTAAAGCTATTTACTACACCGTTCAAAGCGGCGACACGCTCTGGGATATTGCCAAGCGCTACGACGGAGTAAGTCCGGATCAGATAAAGAAGTGGAATAACATCTCATCGGCACGAAGTTTGAAGCCGGGAATAAAACTTAAGCTCAATTCTGCTTCATGAAAAAGTTATCACGGCTGCTGTTGACCGGATTAATGATTTTAAGCTCCTGTAAGAGTGAAAAAGGAGGAAAGCGACCAGCTGACGGGGTGAAGCCCAAATCGACCGGCAGACTTGGGGAATTGGCCGTTGTGATGCCTGAGAGTTGGTGGCAGGATACGGCCGGGGCCGCTTTTCGTCATTACTTTGGTTCGAAGTATCCCGGCTTACCTCAAGTGGAGTCTCGTTTTACCTTGGTTCATATTCCTCCCTCAGCGTATAATCGCTTATTCAAGACGCACCGCAACTTGGTCTTGGTGGAGCAAGAAGATTCGGCTGGTGTTGGATTCGAATTCAATCGATATGCAACCGGACAGCTCGTTATGGCCTTGGAGGCTTCGAGTGCCCTGGAATTTGCCGAACTGCTGAAAGAAAGAGGGGCAGAGGCTGCCGAACGATTTACGAATGCCGAGATCGATCGGCTCTACAAGGCGCATCGATTGATCGAGACCAATGAGGCCTACAACGAATTGCGGGCGATGGGCTTGGAAGTGACGGTGCCCAATGATTTTCGCCTGAATTTAGTTGAAGACGAATTCATTTGGTTCTTCCGCGATAAGCGTAAAGTAACACAGGGAATATTGATCTACATTTGGGAAACGTTGCCGGATATCGGCATGGAAGAGGCTATTGTGGCTGCGCGAGATTCTGCGACCCTGCGGGTCGAAGGGGAAGGTGCAGATGCATACATGAGCGTGGAAAAGCTTTACGCCCCCGTTGTTGAAGCCACGGAAGCACAAGGCCGTTTCGCCATGGAGACCCGCGGCCTCTGGAAAATGGAGAACGATTTCATGGGCGGCAGCTTCATCAACAAGACCATTTGGGATGAGGCGAATGACCGCACGGTATCCATCGATGGATTCATCTACGCGCCGGGCGAAGATAAACGCAACTACATGATGGAGTTAGAAGCCATCGTAGAATCTCTTCGATTCGTTGCGAACGAAGAATAAGATTCAATAAAGACTATTTAGTTCAGGACAGCTCCTTTTTCCAACCAAGAAGGTTCTCGCGGTATTGACTTTCCACGACTTTTTTGGCAGTGTCCCGATCGGTAGCCTTAACTGCTATCCGCACTTCTTTGTGCGGTTTATCGAGCAGTACGACTCCCTCGAATGTTTGGATTAGCATGGCGTTGTTTTTAGGTTGTTATTTTAAAGGACTGGGGGTAAGGTGAAGCACGCCACTACTCCAGTCACAAATATACGAAACCAATTTCAACAAAAACCATAAACCGCTAGGAAAGAACCATATGCAGTACGTCGAGGCTCTTGAAACCGAGTCGTTCGTTCAGGTGAATGCGGTAGTATTTTTCGAGTGTCTTTAATCCGGCGAGTCGCGTTTCCGAAGCAAGCGGTGTTCGTTGACATTGGGTCCAAGGTTTTCCCAGCACCTCGAGGATGGCTTTTGAGTCTTGCTCTTTCGCAAAATCGGGATGGTGTGGAATGCCGACCGAAAAAGCTCCTTCGCGGAGGTCGAGTACGCATCCGCCCGAGAGGGCGTGAGGATAGAAACCCAAGTATTCCGTTAGCTTTAGGGTGAAGAAAAGAGGCAGGTTGGCGAGGTCGTTTACCGGGTTTTCGAGTTGTTCGGCGGCATGGGAAATGAAGTCGAATAGCTCCGAATTGGGCTCTTGATCCTGCGTAGATCGCAGTATGACCTCGGCCATGAACTGGGCGATGGTGGTTTTAATGGGGTGCTGGTGGATTACATCGACCTTGTTGATCCGAGCGGTCTCTTTTATCCGTTCTAGGCGATCGTCGTTGTGATTGTAGGCAATCAACTCGAGTCCTTGGAGCGGGTTCATTAGCGCCGGTGTAAGAGGGCTGTTTTTGCCTCGGGCCGAAGGGATGAGGTACGACTGAAGTCCGACCTCGCGGGTGTACATGCGGACAATAATGCTGCGTTCGCCGTAGGGGAAATGGTGAAGAACGAATGCAAGCGTTTTGATGAGCATGACTACCGAATGATCATGATCTTGATCACTGCGGTTTCGGAGCCGTCGTCATTGGTCATGAATACTAAGTAGACGCCCGTGGCGACCTCTTGGCCGCTGAACGACTTTCCATTCCATAGAGCCTGGCCGCCAAGAGCGGTGGTTTCGAATACGAGGTTTCCAGAGATGTCGGTGACCTTTATGTTGGCGTTCTCTGCCAAACCTTTTATGGCGATGTCGCCGGTAAACCCGGGTCGAACCGGGTTGGGGTAGGCCAACACGTCTCCGAACGTGTCGCTTCCTTCCGTAGAACCGGAACGGTAGGTAATGAGTCCTTTTTCCGTTGCGATGTACACTTCGCCGTGATCGGCGTTCACATCGATGGCTTGAATGGTATTGGAGAAGAGCGGGGAGTTATCGACCGTGAAATGGAGGATATCTTCGGTACCGTCAGGCGACATTAGATAAACGCCGCTTCGAGCTGTTCCAAACCATTTTCTGTTTGCACCGTCAATGGCGATGCAGGTCACAGCCTCGTTTTCGAGCAGTTTTGAGAGCACGTCATTTTGCTCGATGAGAACGTGTTGCGCATCGAAGTTTTGCCCCGAGAATAGGCGGCTTGGAGAAAAGAAGGTCACGACACCTTGGTTGGTTCCAACCCAAACTGCTCCATTTTTATCCGAGGCCATGCTGAGAACCGATTTAGACGAGAGGGCGCCCTGGCCAGTGGCTGTTGAGAGCTGTTTTACTTGATCGTCGTTCTTGTTGGCGAGGGTATTTGCGTGGTTGAATACCACTATTCCATCATTTCGAAGCTGCACCCAAACCTGATCGAAGTCGTCGACCATGACGCTCTTTATGGGAAGTGTAGAAGGAGCCAGCCCGGCAAGCGTATAAGCGAACCATTCGTTATTGCGGGTTCGCACGACCAGCGGGTCGCTCGTGTTACCGTTCGTCATCCAGAGCCTGCCTTGGCTATCGAAATCGATTCCTCCTATATTGGTGAATCCGGGAGGGCCTGCTCTTTCCTGCAAGATGGTATTGGAATAGTCGTAACGGCTATGAAATGTGCCATCGCCATTCCAGCGCACCAGGCCTTTTCCATATGAAGCTCCCCAAACCACATTAGGGTCGATGGGGTCGAAGCGGAGTTCGATCATATCGAAGGCCGAGTCTTGAACGGTCGCGTCGCTCGGGATCCACTGACCGTCTTGTTTTAGTTGTACGGGGTTTCGGTTGTATAGGTTCTCAAAAGACCCACCGACCCCGCCGGGCGCCATCCAAACGGAGTTGCCTTGGGCGATCACGTCGAAAGCGCCACGCACTTGTGGACCCTGAGGCATGTAATTCGGGGCTAGGAACCCGTTCCAATGCCTGACCAATCCGGATTCGAGTGAGCCGAGAAAGAATTCCGATTCCGCCGGGTTCCCTTGTACGGCAGTAGTCACTTCAAAAGGATAATCGAGCGAGGCCTGTGTCATATTCGCCGCCAGGTTGAGGTTTTCGTCGTATGCTGAAAAGCTGAACTCCGTACAGGTCATGATGTAATCACTATCGGCTCGAAGAGCGTTCCTGCGCCAGTACCGGAACTCGTGTACAGTGGTCCAGGGGCCCGTGGAATTCGTATAGACCGTATCGGTTTTTGTGTCGAGATCCTTTTTGTTTACGTAGAGCACTCCTTTGTACAGGGCCAATGAGTTTATTGGACCTCCTAAAAAGGAGTCTTGTGTCCAGGCGTTAAAGTCGCGCAAGTTGGGGTCGTTCACATCTGCAGAAAAAAGGCCGATCTCCGTTGCCGCAAACAGCCTTTGTCCGTCGGAGGTCATTTCGTAAACCTTGAGCTGCGAACCGTTGGGGCCGATGAAATAAGGCCCATCGAATTCCTGCGTCTGAATATTCATTTCTACGACTCCGAAGTCACAGCTATAGAAGATCCGATCATCGAGTATGAAGATGTGATTGATTTTTTTTCCGCCGATAATATTGAAGCGCGCTATATCAAAAACGGTGGTTTGAACATCACTCCGCAGAAGATCCAAGATTTGGTTGTCGTAAGCGATGATCAATGTGCCTGTCGGCCGGTGCTCTGCCATTGCGGTAACGACCACCCCACTAAGGCCATCGATCTTGCTCACTCGTTCGATGGTTTTGAACGCGCGACCGAAATAGAACAAACCATTTTCAGTTGCTACAACAACCTCTTCGGGTCGAACTACCAAATCGACCACTCGGTTGTAAGGAAGTTCATTTCCCCAACTCCCAAGTGCAATTTCGGGTTGAGCCGAGGCAAGAAGAGTTGTGGACAGTAAAGCGACAAATAGTGTTTTCCGCATGAGCCAAATTTCGATTAAATGAACGGCGTTTTGCAAGATTTAGTTTGATTTGACCTCCCTCGCACTTAAATAGTTGAAAAACAGAGAGATACGCCCCACTTAATTTAAGGGCGCACATTGGCATTTCCGACTGTTGGCGACATCGATTACTAAAAAAACAGAAAACAGCCTTAAATCAAAGATAATGAGCTTATTTCGGCTTTTGGAAAATGTAGATGATACTACTCCATTCTCCTGAATTTCGGGCCGATAAATTAGAACGTAATCCATTCACGAAAGCGGGGATCCATCGCCGGCGGCCAGATTTGTATTTTTCACTAAGCAGGCTGACGTAATAGCTGTCAAATACCATGGGGTGATTTTTGACGTGATTGAATCCACGGCCGGTAAATAGACCGATCATTCCTGCTTGGCTAAAGTGAAAGAGGTGGCGTGGTACATCATAAGCTGCCCACAAGGAACCGTAGATCTGAGCGTCCTTAGATTTGAAATTCGGAACGGCGATGACGGCGACGCCTCCGGGTTTGAGCAATTCGAAAATCCGGTTTGTGGTCACTGTAGGGTCTGGCACATGCTCCAGCACATGCCACATTGTAATAGCGTCGAATGAACCGGAAGGAAGGTCCGTAAGTGCAGGGTTCGTATGAAGCTTGGTTCCTATCTTGCTCTCGGCTTTTTTACGAGCCTCGTCGTTCGGCTCCATTCCGGATACCGCCCAGCTGTTGGATTTCATTTCAAGTAAAAAGTCACCGGTGCCGCATCCAATATCGAGGATGGATCCCTTTGAAAGGTGTTGTTCTAGAAGAGCCCTTTTCTTTCGCAAAGAGTAATTCCGAACAACTTGATAGACCCCGTCAAGAACACCTTTGTTGGAGTCCGTATGTGAGATGTATTCATCAGACTCGTAGTACGTTCCCAACTCATCTGATTCGGGTCGCGGGTTGGTCGTAAGTACGGTGCCTTCTGCATTGGCCATGACCGTAAAATCATCTCCTGTTACCGTGTGATCTTTACAGGTGAGAGCCGGGCTCAGAGGGCTATCGGTGATCGGACACCTTTCGAGTTTTTCCATAACGATGTTCCACGTGAAACATTAGCGGCCCATGTGGACCAAAAGGACGTTGACATCGGCCGGATTCACACCGCTGATGCGACTGGCCTGTGCGATATTCGCGGGACGAATTTCGCTTAATTTTTCACGAGCCTCCAAACTCATTGCTTGAAGTTTGTTGAAATCAAAGCCAGCGGGAATCGAGATGTCCTCTAATCGCTGAAGCTTCTCCGCGTTTTCCTTTTCCCTTTGAATATATCCGTGGTACTTCAATTGGATTTCACCTTGCTCAAGATCTTCCTCGGGTAAGTTGTTATTGGCAATGTACTCGGCGACCGAGTCAATAGCTACTAAGTCGTGAATGCCTACTTGTGGACGAGCGAGGATGGTGTCCAGCTTCCTTTTTTGATCTATTGGTGCAGTATTCAGCTTTTCTAGAATGAGGTTGATGCTTTCGGGCTCAACGCTTGTGTCCTTCAAAAAGGAGATCATTTCTGAGGTGTTCTTCTGTTTTTCCCGAACCCTTTCCATTCGCTCTTCTGATGCCAGACCTATTTCATACCCTAGGGGAGTAAGCCTTAAGTCGGCATTGTCCTGGCGCATAAGGATGCGGTATTCGGCTCTAGAGGTAAACATACGGTAGGGTTCTTCTGTCCCTTTGGTAATAAGGTCGTCGATCAAAACGCCGATGTAGGCGTCAGATCTCTTTAAAACGAAGGCCGAGTCACCATGTGCTTTTCTGTGTGCATTAGTACCCGCAATTAGCCCTTGACTTCCGGCTTCTTCATAGCCGGTAGTTCCGTTGATTTGGCCTGCAAAGAATAAACCCTCAACGAGTTTGGTCTCGAGACTATGGGTAAGCTGGGTCGGAGGGAAGTAGTCGTATTCGATGGCGTATCCGGGTCTAAAGATCTTGACATGCTCAAAGCCCGCTACCTTCTTCAAGGCCTCATATTGGACCTCTTGAGGGAGCGAAGTGCTGAACCCGTTTACATAAATCTCCACAGTATCCCAACCTTCTGGTTCTACGAAGATCTGGTGCCGGTCTTTATCTGTAAATCGATCGATCTTGTCTTCAATAGAAGGGCAATATCGAGGCCCAATGCTTTGGATGCGTCCATTGAACATGGGAGATCTATCGAACCCTGTTTTTAGGATATCGTGGACCTCTGTACTCGTGTATGTAATCCAACACGACCTCTGTTTGCTCAGGGGTTTTGTATCAGTAAAACTGAACTTCTGAGGGGCTTCATCGCCTTCTTGTTCAGTCATTTTAGAATAGTCCAGCGACCTACCGTCGACTCGGGGTGGGGTTCCGGTTTTCATGCGGCCGTGGTCAAAACCCAACTTTATTAAGTCTTCGGTAATACCAGTAGCGGCTCTTTCTCCGGCTCTACCACCACCAAAATTCTTTTCGCCTATATGAATGAGTCCGTTCAAGAACGTTCCATTCGTCAGCACAACGGTTTTTGCATACACCTCTAGCCCCATACCGGTGCGCACACCCTTTATTCGATCGCCTTCGACAATGATTCCGGTGACCATGTCTTGAAAGAAATCCAGATTCGGGGTTTGTTCCAGCATAAGGCGCCACTTTTCTGCAAACCGCATACGATCGCTCTGTACACGTGGGCTCCACATTGCCGGTCCCTTAGAACGATTCAGCATTCGGAACTGGATGGCCGTCTCGTCCGAAATGATTCCGCTGTAGCCGCCGAGCGCATCGATCTCTCTTACGATCTGCCCTTTGGCAATACCCCCCATGGCCGGATTACAGCTCATTTGACCTATGGTCTGAAGGTTCATGGTGATGAGTAGGGTAGAGGAGCCCAAATTGGCCGCAGCCGCTGCCGCCTCGGATCCTGCATGTCCTGCTCCCACTACGATTACGTCATATTCATTTGCAAACATAAACAACTATGTTTCACGTGGAACAATTCCGGTATATAATAGCCGTAACTGGCTGTCCCTCAAAAAATTAGGGTGCAAAAGTAACAATAATCCCAAACGTGCACAACGTTTGGGATTATTGTGGATCAATCGATTAGGATCTTGATGTGCCGATCCTCCTCGGTGCGCATGTTTTGCTTGTCTTCGTCAGTATGGTCATCCATACCGAGTAGGTGCAGTACCCCGTGGATCATAACGCGAGCGAGTTCGTGTTCAAAATGCACCTTGAACTTCTCGGCATTCTCTATGACCCTATCGGTGGATATAAAAATATCCCCACTGATCAGACGACCTTGTCCGTAATCAAAGGTAATGATGTCCGTATAGGTGTCGTGTTTGAGGTACCGTTGGTTGATTTCCAAAAGGTCTTCGTCCGAGCAAAAAATATAGGTGACCTCTCCGCAATCAAAACCGGATTCTTCAATGACGGATCGCACCCAGTTTCCACGGCGTATCTCCTCTTCTTGAGAGAGAGAAAAGGTGTTTTCGGATTGGTAATAGACGGCCATTAGTTGTTTATTCCGTTAAAATACTCGTTAACCAAGTTACGGTAAAATGGTGCTAATTGTGGCGGAACGGTTTTTAACATTTCCGCCTGCTCTTCTTTAAGTTTTTGGTACTCCAGAAAGGCATTCGGGTTTCGTTCCGGGGTGTTTATTGCCTCTTTCGATTCTCGCTTATTATCGTATTCACGCTCTCGCTCGGCTTTTTCGGCTTCGAGCAAACGAGTCAAAATTTCCTCTTGTCTGCGTAGGGTTTCTTCGGTGATCTTGCGATTTACCAAATCGCGCTCCGTTTCTTCCATCTTCTTCATAGCGTCTTGAAGTCCACCGGGACCCTGGCCATTTTCGCCATCGTCTCCCATTTCATCGGCCATTTCGCGTAAACGTTGGCGTAAAGCCTCTTGTTGAGCAGCCATGCGAGCCAAGCCCTCACTCATCTTTTGTCCTTGTCCCTGCCCTTTTTGATCACCCGGCTTCTGACCTTTTTCCATTTGGCCTTTCATCTTCTTCATCTCCTCGGCCAACTTTTGTTGCTGCTTCATCATTTCGGACATGCTAGGAGCACCATTGTTTGGCTTTTCACAGCTTTGCGACCCCTTCATCATGGACGCCATGGCATTCTGCATTTGGTTCAGGACCTCGCTTAGAAGCAGTGCTAGGTTGTTGGTAGCTGTCATCACATACTGCTGACGTGACGAGGCCTCCTGGGTGCGGCGTTCGGCCAAATCGGCAAGCGCCAAGTCCATGTTTCGGTTAACCTCTCCCATCTCCTTGTTGATGGCACTTTCGATCTGAATGACTCGTTTACTCAAAGCGAAGAGCGAGTCCTCAATTAATCGAGAATCATCCTTGAGGCGATTTTGCTCGCGAAGGACCTCGACGAATTTCGGGTCGTTCCGGTTGAGTTCGACGGTCTCTTCCAGAAGTTCTTCCTGCTCAAAGCTCAACCGTACCAGATTGTCGAGCAATTGACGCAGTGCCTCCATATCCTCCATCTGTTGTTCTTGCCCCATGCTTTGTTGCAATCCATTCAACGAATCGCTAAGCTCGTCCATCTTTTCCTGAGATTTCTTCTGCTTTTCCGAAGCGTCTTTCTTCTTGCCCTGCTCCAGCTCTTTAGTTGACTGCTCCATCTCCTTCTCGATCTCTTCTTCTAGCTCATCGGTCTCGGGCATTTCGTTCTTAAATTCGAGTTCGTCGTTCTTTTTCTCCAGGTCATCGAGGTCTTTCCGAAGCTCGTCGAATTCCTTGTTGAGCTTCTCTTGCTCCTTCTTAAGCGCTTCATCGGATTCGGTACCCTGCTCGGTCTTTTCGTTGAGCTCTTGCTGCTCTTTCTTTAACTGATCGAGTTTGTCGATGCTCTCCTGGAGCTTCTGCTCGAATTCCATCTGCTTAAAAAGCTCCAGGTTACGATCGAGCTCCTTTTCTAGAGTCTCATTGCTCAGCTTCAGGTCTTCAATCTGCTTTTGAAGCTCGTCTTTATTGATCTCTTCCATTAGTTTCTCGATCTCCTCCATCAACTCCTTCATCTCCTCCGACATGATCTCATTGAACATTCTATCGAGTTGTTCTTGCTTCTGCTGAATGCGCTCCTGTTGCTCGCGATACTCTTTTTGATCTCGGTTATTCCGTTCGTTCTCGCGGTTCATTTCCTCCATGTTCTGCTTGAGCTTCTTCTGCTTGTCGAGCAGATTCTGCAATCGCTGCTTATCGCTGAAATCGAGTTTCTTTTTCTCCAGCATACGCTCTTGCAAGTCGTCGAGATCGCGCTGAATGTCTTTCGCCAAATCAATGCTCTCTTCAAGTCGATCCTTGATCTGTTCTTTGCTTTGTTCGTCCTGAGCCCTCAGCTCCTCAAGAGTCGGGGCTTGATACATCCGCGTTTGTGATCTCACTGATTTTGGGCCGTTCACCGCGTCGTTGTCGGTCAGCTGAAAAAAGTACTCCACCTGATCTCCCGCTTTCAACCCCAATGCCCCGATGTCGAAACTGTGGAAGAAGCTGTGCACATTAACTCCACGTGGAACCTCCAAACTTTCGATTCGCGGTGGTAGGGGCCCGCCTTCGTTGATTACGCGATACTGAAAAGTGAGTCTCGAAAAACCGTAGTCGTCTTTACCCAAACCCCTGAAATACAACAGGCGGTCATTAGTGCTGTCGGCCTGTTCTTCGACATTGAGTACCGGGTATGCGTCGGGTGTCACCTTCACGAAATAGCTTGCGGTATCTGCGCCGTCGACGTATTCATTCGAAGTAGTTAAGCCATAGCGCAAGTCCTCCATGAGGCGAAGCTCGTAGCTGTACTTGTCTGCAGCCAATCGCTCCGCAGGTATGGCCGTATCGGCAAAAAACAATCGTAAGGCCTCTGTATTCCTCGTGGTAAAATTCCAACGAGCCTCTGTACCGGCCGGAACCACCAAATCGCCTGAATTCTTCAAGGTTTCTGGTTTACGACCGGTATAGGCCGGATACACCAGCGAGACTTCAAAACCCAAAAGGGCCGGATCGGGCAGAGCTTTCAACGTAAACGACCCAGTTGAAAATCCCGCCGCTTCGAGGCGGAAATCCACATCTTTTTGGACATTCTGGAACGTATAGCGATAGGTATTTCGGCCTACGGCCGGAAGGCGAAATCGGTTTCCATCTCGCTCCAAGTACACTTTATCGGGTAACTCTTCTCCGGTGATCACCACCTCGAGCTCAAAATCCCGATGGCGCAAAACGCTGAGCTTGTCGTTGACTAGCCTAAACTGAAATGGCGCCTCGGGCACGAATTCGCGGTTGTAGTTGATGACCTGTTGCGATCCTTGCTTGAGCACATCACTTTGGCCGGTGATGAAAAGCACGGCAACGACCACGGCCGGCGCAATGAAGTAGCGTAAATATTTGCGGTTCTGACGAAAATCGATGGCGTTCGAAAAAGGAACGGGTTGGAGCTCGTCGCTCTTTTGGGCGATCGAAGCCGGAATAAGCTCGCTTCCACCCACGCTTTCGCGATGAAGCTGAAGTACGTTAAGCAGTTTGTCGTCGACTTCAGAAAAATGCTTTCCGACTATTCGAGCCGCTTGATCGTGGTCGATTCGATCACCGATGCGGAACAGCTGAAGCAGCGGATATACGATGTATCGGCCGAGTATGAGCACCGCCGATGCGGCAAACAACCAAAACAAAGCAGCTCTGATTCCCGTATCCCATTGACCGAAATAAGCCAATACGGCCACGGCCAAAAAAGTGGAGCCGATCAGCGCTCCGCTGTAAATCGCCCCTTTGAGTAAAAGGTTGTGATAATACTTGCGAATGAACGCGCCAAGTTTCTTTATGAGTAGATCGTACGTATCCATGTGTATCTATAACTCCAAATCGCCCGCTTTGGTGCGTGAAATATACGGTTTTAAAACACTAACTTTGCCCGCCCAAAGCTCGATAATCGATGGAAAATCAAGCGATTCGCGTACGATTTGCGCCAAGTCCCACGGGACCCCTCCACATGGGAGGTGTGCGCACCGCACTTTATAACTATTTGTTCGCACGACAAACCGGCGGGCAGTTCATCCTTCGACTAGAGGACACGGACCAAACCCGATTTGTTCCCGGTGCCGAGAATTACATCGTCGAATCCCTCAAATGGTGTGGGATCGAAATAGATGAAGGAATTTCCGCGGGCGGACCCAAAGGTCCGTATCGTCAGTCGGAACGCAAAGCGATGTACCGTCAATATGCCGACCAGATGATCGAGTCGGGCCACGTGTACTACGCGTTCGACACCCCCGAAGAACTCAACGCCATGCGTGAACGCATGAAAGCTGCCGGTGTCCCGAGCCCTCAATACAACCACATCACGCGTGAGCACATGCAGAATTCGCTGACCCTGCCGCACGATGAAGTGGCAGCCCGCATTGAAAAAGGCGACCCCTATGTGATCCGCATCAAAATGCCGCGCAATGAAGAGGTGAAGTTTGCAGACCTCATTCGCGGATGGGTCAGCGTGAACACAAATAATCTCGACGATAAAGTGTTGTTCAAATCGGACGGTATGCCGACCTACCACTTGGCGAATATCGTCGACGACCACTTAATGGAAATCTCCCACGTGATCCGAGGTGAAGAATGGTTGCCCAGCGCCCCACTACACGTGCTGCTCTACCGCTACCTCGGGTGGGAGATGCCTCAGTTTGCCCACCTTCCATTGATCCTTAAACCGGACGGAAACGGAAAGCTCAGCAAGCGCGATGGCGATCGCCTTGGTTTCCCGGTGTTCCCTTTGCGTTGGGTGCCCGAAGAAGGAGACCCGAGCAAGGGTTATCGCGAGCAAGGGTATTTCCCCGGAGCTTTCATTAACATGCTTGCGTTCCTCGGCTGGAATCCCGGAACCAACGAGGAGATCTTCAGCATGGATGAACTCATGGAACGCTTTTCGCTCGAGCGCGTAAACAAAGCCGGTGCGCGATTCGACCCGGACAAAACGCGCTGGTTCAATCAGCAGTACCTACGCACCAAAAGCGATCAAGAACTGGGCGCCCTTTTGCAACCATTGGCTGCCGAAGAAGGGTTTAACGCCACAGCTGAATTCTGCGCGCAGGTAGCCTCTGTCATGAAAGAGCGCGCTACCTTCGTGAAAGAGATGCTTACGGACGGGCACTATTTCTTTGAGGCGCCAACCGAGTACGAGGAAAAGGCATTGAAACGCTGGAAGGAGGACACCGCGGAGATCGTCAAAGCACTGCGCGATTTGCTGGATAAGGTGCAGGACTTCTCCTCTGCAAAGGTGGACGAGGCCTTCCACGGCTTTATGGAAGATCGAGGCCTCGGCTTCGGAAAAGTAGGCCCGGGATTTCGCTTGGCCCTAACCGGAAAAGGCATGGGTCCCGGCTTGCCGGACATCGCCGCCATCATTGGTAAAGAGGAAACCCTCAAACGCCTCGATACCGCACTAGAGAAACTGAGCTGATGGGCATCATCGACGTTACCAACATCAAGCTCTATGGCTACCATGGGTGCATGGACGAGGAGGCCGCCATCGGAACCGATTATCGGATCGACGTGCGCGTTTACGCCGACCTCGAACTCGCCGCTCAAACGGATAACCTAGAGCATACTGTGGACTACGTCGAGGTCAATCGAATCGTGAAGGAACAAATGGAAGTCCGCGCCAAGTTGATCGAGGTTGTGGCGCAGCGCATCATCGACGAGCTACTTCGCCAGATTCCGCGGATCGATAAAGTCGAGGTGACCGTGCGCAAGATGTCGCCTCCCATCATGGGCAATGTCGAAAGCGTGGCCGTAACGCTGACCGGCGCGCAAAAAAAAAAAGCTAACTTTAGCCGTATGAATGTACGGCTCGTTATCCTGTCGTTTCTGCTGCCCTTGGTGCTCGTAGCGCAGATCGAGCAGCGTCGAACCCCGCGCAGCTGGGAGCTCAACTTCGATATTTCAACTTCGGAGATCCGCGTGGATTCTTTGAATGCTATGGCCCTACGGGCCGATGCGCAACTCCGCGATCTGGTCGGCGGTGTGTGCCGCGTGGGACGTGAAGTCGCCTTTAGGGCCAACCCTTCCAACTCGGGCCGTTGGTTTCGAGATAGCAACGGAAACCATTTTTGGACCATCCGAATAGTCGCCCCGACAGCACAAGCGGTCTCCGTGCTTTTTGAGTCGCTGATCCTGCCGAGAGGCAGTGAACTCTATGCTTATTCTGCCGATAAAAACGTTCGAAGAGGAGCATTTACTGAACGGAACAATCGCCGCGATGGGTGGACCATTGCCCCGATTCGCGGGAACGAGATCCTACTGGAGTACTGGGCGCCGGCACGTGTTGCTGAACGGCCGGTGATCGAAGTTTCGGGAATCGGATTCTTTTTCCGCGGTTTTGAGCCTCGGGTCGTGCGCGATTATGGCGATTCGGGCCCGTGCCAGGTGAACGCCAATTGTTCCGAAGGCAATAGCTTTGACGATGAGCGAAAATCGGTCGTGCGCATCGTGACCAAGAACGGTCCGTTTTTTGGCTTTTGCTCCGGGGCATTGATCAACACGACCGAGGCGGGCTGCGATCCGTATATTTTGTCGGCGAACCACTGCACGGAGAATACTTCGACCCCGGATTTCGGGTTGTGGACATTCTACTTTAACTACGAATCGCCCAACTGCTCGGATCCGGGAAGCGACGTCGGGCTCGATCTACAGTCCATGGTTGGGTGTAGCGTATTGGCCAGCACGGGAGTGAGCGATCTATCGAGCGGGAGCGATTTCTTGTTGGTGGAGCTCAACGGAAGTGTTCCGACCGTATTTGGCGCCTATTACTCGGGGTGGATCCGCGGTGTTGCGGCGAATTCGGGGGTCACGATTCACCACCCATCGGGCGACCTGAAAAAGGTGAGCACCTTTACCTCAACGCCTCAAACGACCTCGTGGCCAGGCTCTTCGACTCCCAACCGACATTGGCTCGTGAATTGGCAATCGACCGCTAACGGCCATGGAACCACGGAAGGGGGGTCGTCCGGAGCACCGCTGTTGACGAATCAAGGGCGGATTTTTGGGGTGCTATCGGGCGGATTAAGCTCGTGCACGAATTTGACCGGGGGCGATTACTACGGCAAGTTTTCCACGGCCTGGAACATGGACGGAGGAACTGTTGAATTCAAGTTGGCACCCTGGCTCGACCCGCTGGGGCTCGGGCTCAACACTTTGGCGGGTACCTATCCTCCGTGTGAGTCCGCATCCCTGAACGAAACGTCGCTCCAATGGAGCGTATATCCGAATCCGGCCGCAGGCCGCCTAAACCTTAATTTGCCGCCGGCTACTGAATCGGTTCGCATTGTCGATGCTTTTGGGAGGGTGTTGTGGCAGCGTGAAAAACCGGCACAAGAAGAGCGCGTCGACACCGGAAATTGGCCTTCGGGCGTGTATTTTGCCCAGGTGCTGAGCGAAGGGCAAATATCGAATAGGCCGGTAGTTGTGCTGTAGCGACGGAAAAGCACTGACATCGGTCGTTGCGAGGTCGGAAATTTATCGTATTTTTGCGACCCTCGATGGTCCTGTGGCCGAGCGGCTAGGCAGAGCTCTGCAAAAGCTCGTACACCGGTTCGAATCCGGTCGGGACCTCAACCATCGACTGTAAAAGCCCAATAACCTACATGTTAGCGTTGTTGGGCTTTTATATTTATAGAGGATTAGAAAGAGGTCATAAGAGTTGTTGATATTCGAGACTTTAATGGCCGGTGTACGA